>JALZBG010000057.1:0-4528 GCA_030947645.1 Vulcanimicrobiota bacterium
CAGTTTGATGACCGCAAACGATGCTCCCACGAGGTCCACGCGGCCGAGTCGAGCAAGGCGATGGGTCAATTCATCCAGACCGACGCCGGTGACTACATAGTCCCGATCTTCCGCTTCGACCGCGGTGCCGTGTACGGCATGGCGGATCTCGTCCCTCACGCGACCCCCCACAGCATACAGCGTGCCTGGAGGGAGGACCGACGCTAAGCGTTCGTCCAGTATATGTTTCACGAGAAACAAGTATACCAGGCTGGGGCATTCTCGCGGTCTCCGCCGCATGGCTCTACCCCCCTCCCTCCATTGATCACCTTGCGACAGGTAGCAAGGCGAGCTAGGGATTACGCGGTGCCGAGCGGTCGCTTCTGAGGGACCCCAACACGCCGTGGAAACGCGTCCGGTGTCGAGCGTTCCTTGCGCACGAGAAAAAAGGTTCCGCCCGCCGGCGAGACCACGGTTTCCGGCAACCCTGCTCGGAGGACCACGCAGGCGCGGGTCAAGGCCTCTTCCTCGCTCTCCGCGGCCCGGCCCCGCTGCAAGACTGCCACCCCGCTGATACGCAAAAAGGGGACCGTCAATTCGGCCACGGCCGGTGCGCTGGAGACGGCCCGCGCAGTCGCACTCGCGAAGTGCTCCCTCCACTTGGGCTCGTGCGCCGCGAATTCTGCCCTCCGAGCAATAACCTGTCCGCGCAGACCGAAACGACTGAGCGTTTGGGAGAGGAAGCCGGCCTTTTTCGCGGACGACTCAATTAACACTATCTCCACTCCCGTCACCAGCGCCAAAGGGACGCCGGGAAACCCGGCACCGGAACCAACATCCACGTGCGGGTCCCCAATGTACTCCAGGATCGAAAAAGCGTCGGTGATGTGCCTCATGAGTTCCAACGGGGATTGAGCGCCCGTAAGGTTGAACCGGCGGTTTGTCTGCAGCACGAAGGCGCCGTATTCCGCGAGCCTCAGTGCGGTGTCGCGATGAATCTCATTCGCCGCGAGCAGTTCGTATAATAGCCTCTGTTCGCTCACTGCAACATCGGCCGTTGCTAGCCGCCACGAGATTTTCGACCTTGAGCGCAGTTGCGTCTACGGTTCGAATGCGGTTGCCCCGCTATCCGAAAATGGCCCAAAGTTGGCAGCTTACGCAAGCACCGGCGCTGGAAGCTTGCCGCGCGTATGGAGAAACACTGACAGCACCGCAACGTCCGCCGGGTTCACGCCCGGTATTCGACCTGCAGCGCCGAGGGTACGCGGTTTTTGAACGCTTAACTTCTCGCGGGCTTCATTGGACAATGCGCGGATCGATTGGTACGCAAAACCTTGTGGGATAAGGATCTCCTCGTTTTGTTTGGCCTTTTCGATCGCCAGCTCTTGACGCCTGACGTATCCCTCGCACTTAATTTCAATCGTTAGGCGCTCCCCGAGAGTATCGTCCAAATCGTGCGAAAAGAAGTTCCGTACGTCCCCAAACTCCACTCCGGGGCGCCTCAGTGCCTCGGTTACCGTCGACCCCGGCTCGATGCGGGCGCTGCCGATCTGCAGCGTGCGTAACCGGGTCCCCGAAGCACTGGCCCAGCCGGTCTGTATGCGTTCGCGCCGTTTCTGAAATTGTTCGAACGAAGCGTCGCTCACTAAACCGATCTGGTGTCCAATCGGTGTCAGTCTCGCGTCGGCATTATCGTGCCGCAGCACTACACGGTGTTCGGCACGCGATGTTAACATGCGATACGGCTCATCGACGCCCTTATTGACCAAATCATCGATCATCGTCCCAATGTACGACCCGCTGCGCGGCAGACGCAGTGGGCTTCGCCCCTGTACCGCGAGCGCTGCATTCGCACCGGCCACTAACCCTTGAGCCGCGGCCTCTTCGTAGCCGGAGGTTCCATTGAGCTGACCGCAATGAAAGAGTCCGCCAATGCGCCGCGTTTCCAGCGTGTCGTGTAATTCTGTTGGCGGCACCATGTCATACTCGACAGCATAGCCCGCACGAATCATGCGGCTTTCCTCTAGGCCGGGAAGCGTTCGCAACATCGCAAGCTGAACTTCTGCGGGCAATGACGTGGAAAAGCCGCCCACGTACAGAGTTGGTTCGTTCCAACCCTCCGGCTCGATAAAAATCTGATGCGCCGGGTTATGCGCGAACTTGACCACCTTGTCTTCGATGGACGGGCAATATCGAGGCCCGATTCCCCGGATGAGATCCAGTCCATACAGGGGCGAACGATGTAAGTTGTCCCGGACCAGCCGATGCGTGCGTTCATTGGTGAGCGTAATGTGGCACGGCAACTGCGGTCCCGCAAAGCGCCTTTCGCTGCGGTACGAAAACGGCAGTGGCGAGGCACTGGGATCTTGGACTTCCATCCCCGCGTAATCCACACTGGCTTTATCGATTCGTGGCGGCGTTCCGGTCTTCAATCGTCGCGTAGGGAAGCCCGCCTCCCGCAATGCATTCGCCAAACCAATCGCTGGGGCTTCGCCCACGCGCCCTGCCGCCTCAACGGCTGAGCCGCGAAAGGTCTTCCCGCCCAAAAACGTCCCTGTGGCGAGCACCACTGCTGAGGCAAAAAAATTGCGACCATCAGACGCCACCACGCCCCGCACCCGCCCGCTTTCTATTAAAAGCCGCTCCACGAGCGCTGCCTCAATTCGCAGATGAGGATGATTGCGGAGGGCTGCTTGAGCCATGCGCATGTAGGTTGGCTTGTCGGCCAGCGCCCGCAGAGCGCGCACGGCGGGCCCTTTGGACTCGTTGAGCATCCTGACGTGCAGCTCGCTTGCATCGATAAGCAAGCCCATTTCGCCCCCGAGGGCATCTATTTCCCTGACAAGCTGACCCTTCGCACTGCCTCCGATGCTGGGATTGCACGGAAGAGTGCAGATCCGATCCGGGTCGCCCGTAATGAGAAGCGTCGGCACCCCCAGCCGTGCCGCTGCGAGGGCCGCCTCAACCCCGGCGTGCCCGCCGCCGACCACAATGACCGCGTCGTCCCCGTTCTTGCGCATCACCTTATGGTAACAAATCGTTGGAGGATCCGTCATTTTCCGATGCAGAAACGTGCGAAGATCGCATCGAGGATCTCTTGGTTCGCGACGTCGCCGGTAAGATGCCCGAGCGCCGCAAACGCATCCTGCAAGTCACCGGCCGTAAAATCGGCCGGCTCGGCCGAATTCAACGTTGCATGAACGTGTTCCAGGGAAACAAGCGCCGCTCGCACGGCATTAAGTTCCCGCAGCGATGTCAAGTGCGGCCGTTGTGCGTCAGGACCGAGCTGTCCCCAGCCGTACGCTTCGATCGCCGCTCGCAATTCCTGGAGGGTCTGTTGATCGTAGATCGAGCCGCTAATGGCGTGGCGTTCCGCTGGTTGGCGGGCCGCGTACCCGCGCGTCCCCAAGTCGGCCTTATTAAAAAATACGACCCGCGACCGTCCGCGGGTGGTTTCGAGCACCTGTTGCGCCGCCGCACCAAGTGCCTGCGATCCATCGACGACCACAAGGAGCAGCTGCGCGGCTGCCAGTGCTCGGCGGGAGCGCGCAATTCCCGCGTTTTCCAAGACATCGCTACTGTCGCGCATGCCCGCCGTATCGGTAAGACGGACTTGCACGCCGTCGATCAGGATGCTTTCCTCGATCGTGTCACGCGTCGTACCCGGAGTCTCGGAAATCAGCGCGCGCTCTTCGCCCAGCAGCGCATTGAGCAACGATGACTTTCCGGCGTTCGGTGGGCCCACGATCGCGACCCCCAGGCCCTCACGCATCAGCCTTCCCGCTTCCCATCCTGCCTGCAACGCGCGCAAGGCTTCGACCACCGCCTCTACCTCGCAGGCGAGCATTGTACGGTTGGGCTCAGGCACTTCATCGGGGAAATCGATGGCGCCCGCGAGCTCTTGGAGGACGCGTGCCAGCCGTGTACGCAACGCGCCGACCTCCCGCCCAAGCGCACCACTCATGTTCGCCGCCGCCGCAAGCGCGGCGCTACGGGTCTCGGCTTCAATGAGGTCCGCAACCGAAGCAGCGGCATGCAGATCGAGCTTCCCGTTGAGAAACGCTCGGCGGGTAAATTCACCCGGCTCGGCTAGGCGGGTACCGCTGGCCAACAGCGCCCGCAATAATTCTTTGGTTACGGCAATGGAGCCGTGAACGTGAAATTCAAGAACGTCTTCGCCGGTATAGGTCTTGGGCGCTTGCATAAAGAGCACGAGTCCACGATCGATCAGTCCACCGTTCTCGTCGAGGATTTCGCCGTATGTTGCGACGCGGGGTTGCAGCGCCGAACGGCCGCGGAAGTGGCGGCGGGCCAAGCGGGGTACCTCGGCACCGGTGGCGCGTACGATGGCAATTGCACTGCGTCCTGGCGCCGTCGCCAGCGCGGCGATTGTATCGGTTACTTCGGGAATATTACCAGGCGGCGCTCGGGCTCAACACCCGTTGATTCCGTGCGCACGTATTGGTTGTCGGCCAGTGCTACATGGATGATCTTTCGCTCGGACGGCAACATGGGCTCCAATGTTTGCGGCTTTTTCTCGCGCATGCAC
>JALZBG010000057.1:4538-10376 GCA_030947645.1 Vulcanimicrobiota bacterium
CGCATGCACCGCTCGAGTGTCGTCAGCGCCAGATTCTTGAGCTGATCGGCGCGCCGCGCCCGATATCCTTGAGCGTCGATCGTATAGTATCGGCGGTTCGTGCGCACGCCCGCATTGATGATGTTGTTAAAGATGAGGTTCAGTGCTTCCAGCGTGTGCCCGTGCCGCCCGATGAGATTTGCCAGATCAGGTCCGCTCACTTCCAAATACTCGCCTTCACTGCGCTCCAGGTATGCGATGTCCACCTGACCCAGACCCATTTTGGCGAGAATCTCCTCAAGTAAAACGCGGGCCGGCTTTACTGCCTCGGGTTCGGCGGAAAGCCGTGGTGCGCGCGCCCGCGGCACCCCGTGAGCGGTTGCCGGCCGCGGCCTCGCCGGGGCTCCTGCCGCACCAGCGCGCCGGCGTTGCCCGTGCGGGCGAGCTGAACTCGATACGTTCTGCACTTCGGCAGGCTGCGTATCGTCCGACACCGTCTCGTCCTCGTCCTCTACGCTACGTCCACTTTGCCGGCCGGGAATCGCGCGATCGCGTATGTCGCTGGGTTGTTGTTCGTCTAGTTCAAAATCGTCGTCCATAAAGTTTTTTCGTTAGCGGCGCGAACGCCGGCGCGACCTGCGCGAGCGCGAGCTGCCGTTGGTAGAAGTTTTCACGCGCGCGGGTTGAGGCGCTACCGGCACGTCTTCTGTAATCACGTGCTCCGAATCCAATACGGTTAGGGGCTTGTGATACTTGCGCAGCAGGTAAAATTGCTGCGCCATCGTGAATGCGTTGAAGCTCAGCCAATACAAAATCAGCGCAGACGGCCACTGGTATCGGAACCCGAGATAGGCAATCATCGCCGGGGAAAGGATCGCCATCATTTTTTGCGTTTGGGCTTGTTGCGGGTCGGTCGCCGGCATGCTCGAATAGCGCACGCTAAAATACATCGACGCCACGTACAACACCAGCAATAGCACGTCGGTGTGCGCGAGGTTCAAACCAAAAAGCGGCGCTCCGAAAACATGCGGCGATATTGCCGAGGCCGCTGGACTGATCCATAACCAGTGCTGGTTTTGATACGCCGAGAGATTGTTGCGCACCGCATAAAAGACGCTGAATAAAATCGGCATTTGCACGAGCATCGGTAAACAACTCGCCATTGGATTGACGTTATGCGCTTTGTACAGCGCCATCGTTTCCTGTTGAATTCTTTGGTGATCACCCTTGTACTGTTGCTGTACTGCTTTCAGCTTGGGTGCGATTGCCTGCATCTCGATCATGGACTTGAATTGCTTGGTATTGAGCCCCCAAAAAACAACGCGGACGAGCGCCGCGAAGGCCACCAGCGCCCACCCGTACCCGATGTGAGCCGCCATGACGTCAATTATGCGCGAAAGCAACTGCACGATCGGTTCTATGGGGTTGCTTGCTAGTATGAAGACCTGCAAAGAACACCTTTCAAAGCGGAGTTATGGGACGAGATCAACGCCCCCGGGATTCCACGGATTACACCGCACCAGTCGGGATGCAGCAAGTAGTACGCCGCGCCAGGCACCGTGTTTCGCTATTGCCTGGGCGGCGTACTGCGAACAACTCGGATAAAAACGGCACGACTTCGGGAGCGCCGGCGAAACGGCGAAGCGATACAGGCCAATCAGCACGATTAAAAACCGCTTTACCGTGTTGAGGCAGCTCCCAGCACGCGCCGCAGTTGTGCGGTCAATTCGGCGAAGCTCAGCAAAGCGGCGCTCGGCTTCGGGACAATCAGCAATCGTTGGGGGATATCATCGAGTACCGTCTGCAGAATCGACTGGAGCCGACGCCTCAGTTTGTTTCGCAACACGGCTCCCGCTACGGTTTTTCCTATCGAGATTCCCACCAGAGTACGCGGATCCGCTGCTGCGGCGCTGTGATATACCGTCAGGTCCGCCGTTCTGATGACTCGTCCGCGTTGCCGCACCTTTGCAAAATCCGAGCGCCGGCGGAGGCTCGCGAACCGGCGCATCAAACCGTCAGTCGCTTACGGCCTTTCTTGCGGCGGGCGGCCAGAACGCGCCGCCCGTTCTTCGTGGCCATCCTCTCCAGGAAGCCATGAACGCGCTTTCGTCGGCGGTTGTGGGGCTGAAACGTCCGCTTCATCCGAATACTCCCTTACACCAGCACCTGTTGAAAGACTACGCACGTCTCGCGCTCCGCCCGACAGCGCTGCCGGGGTGGACGACCGGCGCAGCACCCTAGTATAGGGCCAGCTTCCGCAACCGTCAAGCGCGCGGCGCAAAACCGCTCCTAACAACTTTCCACATGTGTGCACAAGCTTGTGGACAACGTTGGCACGGCGCCGCGTTCAAAGCGAGGCAAAAGCTCTGTTGACAAGCGTTTGCGCGGCTGAGCCGAGTCGGGAATCGGCAACGAGAAAGTGCCCATTTCACGCGGTTTTTCGACCGTTTTCGTCCTGTGTATAAGTGCATAAATTAGTGCATATTATCCGCAGGAATAGGAGGTCGTGCCGCTAATTTTTGGGCCTCCTCCACTAGGAGGGCGAGCTCCCGGAGTGTGCCCGCTTCCCTCTCTTTGAAGAACGGATGAACGTTCATGGCGCTTCTGCTCGGAAACTCTGAACTTTCTAACGAGCTCTGGCAGTCGGCCCTTGCCGCCCTCGAGCGCAGATTTTCCAAACCGATTTTTGAGATGTGGATTAAGCCGATGCGGCTTGTGAGTGTTTCGGGGTCGCAAATGATCCTTGCCGTCCAAAGTAACTTTGCGCGAGATTGGGTTGAGAACCGGCTTAAGAGCCAGGTTGCCGCCGTACTAAGCGAGCTCTTCGGGGAATCCTTCGACTTGGAGCTCACCGTCGCAGCGGAGGAACCCGAACCCGCAGTGAACGCGCAAGCCCCTGTAGGCGTCACGCGACCTACCGAGGAGTTGCGCCCCGCCAACCTCAACGCCCGCTATACCTTTGAGCAATTTGTCGTCGGACAGTCAAACCGATTCGCGCACGCCGCGGCGCAAGCGGTCGCAGAGGCTCCCGCCCGAGCCTACAATCCGCTGTTCCTGTACGGTGGAGTCGGTTTGGGCAAGACCCATTTGATGCATGCTATCGGACATCGTGTGATGCAGGAGAGCCCTAGCGCGAACGTCGTGTATGTTTCAAGTGAAAAGTTTACAAACGAATTTATTATCGCCATCAAGAACAATCAGACACCCGAGTTTCGGAACAAATATCGTCACGTCGATGTGTTACTTATCGATGACATCCAGTTTTTAGAAGGCAAAGAACAAACCCAAGAGGAGTTCTTCCACACCTTTAACTCCTTGCACGAAGAATCGCACCAGCTTATCATCTCCAGCGATCGCCCCCCCAAAGAAATTCAAACGCTCGAAAATCGCTTGCGCTCACGTTTCGAATGGGGTCTGCTCACCGATATCCAACCTCCCGACCTGGAAACCCGAGAAGCAATCTTACGCAAAAAGGCGGAGTCGGAGAAAATTCCAGTTCTCGATGAAGTGACGTCGTTCATCGCCAAAGTCATCCCATCAAACATCCGTGAATTGGAAGGTGCGTTGATTCGGGTCGTCGCCTTCGCCTCGTTAACAAAGTCCCCCATAACGGTTGAATTGGCTGCTGAGGTATTAAAAAACGCTATCGCGCAGGCTCCTTTTCGGCGGGTTACCATCGCGCTCATCAAAGAGCGGGTCGCGAAAGCGCACGGATTAACCGTAAAAGAGATGGACCATCAGCGCCGCGATCAGCGCTTAGCACAGCCGCGTCAAATCGCCATGTACCTGGCAACCGAATTAACCGAATGCTCGTTGCCGCAAATCGCTCGCGAGTTTGCAAAGAAAGATCACACCACTATTATGTACGCGCGCGACAAGGTGAAAGACCAAATGGATACCGATGAGGTGTACCGCAATAAGGTGCGCTCCTTACTGACGCTTTGCCAAAACGAGTAGCCTGACTACCGCGGCTGTCCCCGGTTTAAACCACAGGGCGGTGGACGGGGCGTGGATAACTGAGCGTCACAACCGGCCGGTGTACATGTGTACTGCGGGGCGCATGGAATGCACACGTTATACGCGGCGGGGACAGGTACAGATATTGGGCAGTTCATCGTTGTACCCAGAGTACACCGCCTTACTACTGTTACGATTACTTAACGTATATAAAAGCTAAACGAAGTCACGCAACGATCGGTGGATAATGAAGTTTACCTGTAACACCAAAGACATCGCGGGCGCGGTCGGCGCCGCGAGCAAGGTCGTCAACGCCCATACGACGGTTCCTATTCTCTCTAACGTGCTGATCACGGCCGACGGCAGCAAGATTGCGGTGCGCGCGACCGATTTAGAACTGACTCTCGAACACGCATTTCCTGCTGAAGTAACCGAATCGGGAAGCGTTACCGTTCCCGCGAAGCTTTTCAGCGGGTACTTGGGGAATTTGCCGCCGGGTGTACTGGAGCTGAGCGGCACCCCGACGCGCGCAAGCGTGAAATTCGAGCGTTCAAATTATGACTTCCATGCCTTACCGGCCGATGAATATCCACCCCTGCCCCCCGCGCAAAAGGGCACTTCGCTGACGGTGGCGGCTCGTAGATTCCGGGAGGCGGTGAACGCTACGATTTTTGCAGCCTCCGGCGAGGAAGCCCGCGGCGCCGTTCTGATGGGGACGCTGCTCGAAATCGAGGGGGATTCTCTGACGATGGTAGCGACCGACGGATATCGGCTCGCTAAGTCACAAACCAGTTTGGACGCCGGAATTACCGGAAGCGAAAAATACATCATTCCGTCTCGAGCGTTGGCCGAAGCCGCGCGCAACCTGGGATCCGCCGAGCATGTGGAACTGACGGCCCTAGGAGCGCAAAACAATCAACTATCGCTGACCGCAGAAAACACGTCTATCGTCGTACGGCTGGTGGATGGACAATACCCCAACTACGGGCAGGTCATACCGCAAAAGTTTGATCGCACAATAACGGTCAATACACCAAGATTTATTAGCGGGTTGCGTCGCGCTGAACTGGTGGCCGGCGACCGAGCAAGCATGGTAAAACTCGCGATTGGCGACCAAACCCTCATTATCACGGCGAACTCCGATGTTGCCGGAAATGCGTATGAAGAATTGGAGGTCGAACAGACCGGCGACGACCTAACCATTGCCTTCAACGCTCGTTATCTCGTGGAGATTCTCAACCACATCGCCAGCCCTCAAACAGTCATCGAGTTTCTGGGCCCTCTTTCACCGGCCGCAATCCGACCGCTCGAACCTAGTGAAGGCGCGCAGCAGCTCTATGTCTTGATGCCGCTGCGCCAGTAATCGTCCCGTCGACGGCGCCGCCGTGATGTTGACGCGCCTGTCGCTGAGCCATATGCGGAATTACAGCGCGCTCGAGTTCCAACCATCGCCGGGTTTGAACGTGCTGATCGGCGCAAACGCTCAGGGCAAGAGTAATTTATTGGAAGCGATCTCCTTACTTGGTACGGGGAAGTCGTTTCGCACTTCGCGAGAAAGCGAGCTGATTGCAAGCGGAGCAGACAGTGCAACGATCACGGGGGAGGCACGCTTGCGCGCTGGGGGCGTGCGCCTTGCATGTGCCATCAGAACTGCCGATCGAGCAACTCGCAAAGTGTATTCGATAAACGGCCAAAACGTGCGGTACGCAAAATTTCTGGGGAGCATTACCGTGGTCACGTTTACCCCGGCCGATTTGCACCTGGTCACCGGCTCGCCTGCCCTGCGACGTGCGATGTTGAACCTGACACTTTCCCAACAGCAGCCGCTCTATTACCGCAATCTGGCGCATTATAAGAAAACGCTTTCGCAAAAGACGGCGTTGCTGCGCGGTGGTGCATCAC
>JALZBG010000179.1 GCA_030947645.1 Vulcanimicrobiota bacterium
CCTGCGGCAAGTGAAGTCGTAACGGGTGACGTTGAACGATTGGTCGCGGAGGACGAAGTTTCCAGCGAAGTGCGTGTGGACGAGACCCTCGCGTCCTTATTGGAAAATGCGTGGGTGCTCAACGTCGTCCTAGCCTTAGCCGGTCTTTATTATTTTACCGGCAGCTTGGCCCGCGGGCACTTTTCAATTGACATTAACGCGGTTATCTTTATCTTTTTGATTGCTGGTTTGCTGTTGCACTGGCGCCCGATCGCCTACGTGAAGGCGGTAAATAGTGCGGCGCGAGTAACCGGGCCGTTAATACTTCAATATCCGCTGTACGGCGGGATCATGGGCATGATGACCGCGACGGGGCTGGCAGGCGTTATCGCAAGCTGGTTCCTCACATTTTCCACCGCTGCCACGCTGCCGTTTTGGAGCTACGTATCCTCCATAATCATTAGTCTGTTCGTTCCCAGCGGGGGCGGTCACTGGGCCGTTCAGGGTCCTTTCGCCGTACCCGCCGCGCTAAAACTCCATGCTTCTCTGCCCGCCACCGCTATGGGCGTTGCGATGGGCGAGCAAGTTGCAAACATGATTCAACCGTTTTGGGCATTGCCGATTCTCGCCATTGCCGGGATCGGGCTACGGCGAGTAATGGCCTTTTCGGTCTTTAGCTTTTGTGTTGGCGCCGTCGTCTTTGGCGCCTCACTGTTGTTTCTGATTCCCCGCAGTTGAACGGTTGCGTGCACCCACCGTTGGGCGATTCATCCGGTCATGCGGCGCGTTCGCAGGAAGAGAGTTTGCCGCGCGAAAGGGCCGCACGTGATTCTTCCCGCCGACCCGGACGCGCAAGAAACCCAGGAATGGCTCGACGCCCTTGACGGAGTGTTGCGGCACGAGGGTCCTGTCCGAGCGAAGGAGCTCATTGAAGAACTCGTAGCCAGGGCGCAGCGCGGCGGAGCCCATGTCTCGCTCGGCGTTCAAACGCCGTACATCAACACGATTCCACCTTCTGAAGAACCACCGATGCCGGGCAGCGACGAGCTGGAAACCCGCTTGCGGCACTACGTGCGTTGGAATGCGATGGCAATGGTAGTGCGCGCAAACGAGCACTCCTCGGAGTTGGGCGGCCATGTAGCAAGTTTTTCTTCCTCAGCGACCCTCTACGACGTTGGGTTCAATCACTTCTTTCATGCGCCATCCGCAACGCACGGCGGCGACTTGGTCTTTTTCCAAGGGCATTCCTCGCCTGGATTTTATGCTCGCGCCTTTCTTGAGGGTCGCATCAGCGAAGAACAGCTGGACCACTTCCGCCAAGAGGTCGGTGGAAAGGGCTTGTCGTCCTATCCGCATCCGTGGTTGATGCCGGAGTTCTGGCAATTCGCCACGGTTTCGATGGGTCTGGGACCGATCATGGCGCTCTATCAAGCACGGTTCATGAAGTACTTGCATAACCGCGGGATCGCCGACACAACGGGACGTAAAGTATGGGCCTTCGTAGGTGACGGTGAAGTTGATGAGCCGGAAACACTGGGCGCGGTGTCGGTGGCCTCTCGCGAGCAGCTCGACAACCTGATCTTCGTCGTCAACTGCAATTTGCAGCGTTTGGACGGTCCCGTGCGCGGCAATGGAAAAATTATTCAGGAATTGGAGCGCGTATTCCGTGGCGCGGGTTGGAACGTCATAAAGGTTGTTTGGGGCAGCAACTGGGATCGTCTGTTGGCAAAAGATACCAGCGGCCGTTTGGTGCAAGTCATGAACGAGTGCGTGGACGGCGACTACCAAACCTTTAAAGCCAACAATGGCGCGTTCGTGCGCGAGCATTTTTTTGGCCGCTATCCGGAGACTGCGACGCTTGTCGCTAACATGACCGACGAAGAGATTTGGGCCCTGCAGCGGGGCGGCCACGACCCGCGAAAAGTCTATGCGGCCTATGACGCGGCGGTGAAACATACAGGACAACCAACGGTCATCCTGGCGAAAACCATCAAAGGTTATGGTATGGGCTCATCGGGCGAAGCCCAAAACATCGCGCATCAGCAAAAGCACATGGAGATAAAAGCGATGCGCGCATTCCGCGACCGCTTTTCCATTCCAATCTCTGATGACCAGCTGCAAACGGTTCCATTTTATAAACCGCCTGAGGACAGCGCCGAAACCCGTTACTTGCGCGGACGTCAAAAGGAACTAGGGACGTTGCCGCAACGCCGTCGCAAAGCCGCCAGCCTCACGGTGCCGGAATTGTCGGCCTTCGACGCGCAACTCAAAGGCACCGGCGAACGTGAGATTTCAACGACGATGGCGTTTGTGCGAATTCTTAGTGCCGCATTACGAGACAAAAGCATCGGCAAACGCGTCGTACCCATCGTCGCCGATGAATCCAGAACATTCGGCATGGAAGGGATGTTCCGTCAGCAGGGCATTTATTCGTCGGTTGGGCAACTTTACAATCCGCAAGACGCCGCCCAACTCATGTACTACCGGGAAGACCTGCACGGACAGATTCTGCAAGAGGGCATTAACGAAGCCGGTGCAATGTCGTCGTGGATTGCGGCGGCTACCTCGTATTCGAACAACGGCGAGCAAATGATCCCGTTTTACATTTTTTACTCAATGTTCGGATTTCAACGCATCGGCGATCTTGCGTGGGCGGCAGGCGATATGCGCAGCCGTGGATTCCTCATTGGGGGAACCGCGGGTCGAACGACACTCAACGGTGAAGGATTACAGCACGAAGACGGGCACAGCCAGATCTTGGCTTCGTGTATTCCCAACTGTATTTCATACGATCCAACCTATTGTTATGAGCTTGCGGTGATCGTGCAGGACGGGCTGCACCGGATGTGCGCGCAGCAAGAAGACGTCTACTACTATATTACTGTGATGAACGAAAATTATCGGCATCCCGAGATGCCTGCCGGTGCGCAAGACGGCATCTTGAGGGGGATGTACTTGCTGCGAGATGCCGGCAAAGGCAAAAAAGATGCGGCTCGTGTGCAACTGCTGGGGTCTGGGGCGATCCTTCGCGAAGTGATCGGCGCGGCAGAGTTGTTGCATGACGATTTTGGCGTAGACGCCGACGTTTGGAGCGTCACCAGCTTCAATCAACTGCGCAGGGACGGCTTGGACGCACAGCGTTACAACTTATTGCACCCGCAGGACGCGCCCCGCCGTTCATTTGTGGAAACATGTTTGCAAGAGCGTAAAGGGCCAGCCGTTGCTGCGAGCGACTATATTAAAACGTTTGTTGATCAAATCCGCCCATTTATGGGACGGCGGTACTATGCGCTCGGTACCGACGGGTACGGTCGCAGCGATTTCCGCCGCAGGCTGCGCGAGTTCTTTGAAGTTGAGCGACATTACGTGGCGCTGGCTGCCCTGAAATCGCTTGCTGAAGAAGGCACGATTACCGCATCCGTAGTTTCGCAGGCCATCGCCAAGTATGGAATCGATCCCGAGAAACCCAACCCGGCGACCGCATAATGGACAGTACATGCCTAAGTTGATCGACGTGCGCGTTCCCGATATCGGCGACTTTAAGAATGTGCCGGTGATCGAAGTCCTTGTGGCACCGGGCGACGCCGTCAAAAAAGAAGATCCGCTCGTTACCCTCGAGTCGGAAAAGGCGACGATGGAAGTGCCCTCGCCTACCGAAGGGATCGTCAAGGAGCTTAAAATAAACGTCGGCGACAAAGTCTCGCAGGGAGCGACGATTTTGACACTCTCCGCAAACGGCGCGAAGACGGAAGAAGAGCCAGCAGACGACCTCCGGCCGCAAGATAACGTCGATGAGGGCGGCGAGGTGATGGAAGGCCCGGGGCCGGCGAAGCCTTCAAAGCAATTAGTCCTAGAGCTTCGAGTTCCTGATATCGGGGACTTCAAGGATGTCCCGGTGATCGACGTGCTGGTGAGACCCGGCGAATACGTCGAACGCGATGCCTCGTTGATCGCCCTCGAATCAGAAAAGGCGACCTTTGAAGTGCCGGCGACCAGCAGCGGAATCATCCGCGAGGTCGCCTTAAAGGCCGGCGATAAGGTGTCGAAAGATTCGCTGATTGCTACGCTGGAGAGCTCCCAGGAGCCGACGCGGCCGCAGCCTGTTGTGTCACCCCAAGCGCGAGAACCGTCGCCGCCGCAGATCGTAGCGCAGCCGCA
>JALZBG010000180.1 GCA_030947645.1 Vulcanimicrobiota bacterium
AAGGCGTTGTTCCGGCCTCGAAGGATAAAACGCCGGTGCGCACGCTCGACGTGAGGAGCTACAAACTATCGTCATGAGGGCAGCCACGCAAGAGAGAAAAGCGCTTTTCAGCTACTTTTCTCTTTTCAGTTCGATCGGAACGCTTCTTTGCTGTGCGCTGCCGTCGCTTCTGGTCCTAATTGGACTGGGAGCGACGGTGGCGTCCTTTCTCTCGGCGGTGCCGTGGCTGGTGACGCTCTCCCGTCACAAGAACTGGGTGTTTGCGGTCTCGGGTCTCCTGATTGCCGGAAATTTCCTATACGTCTACGAGCTCGCTCCCAGGCTTCAGGCACAAGGCAACGCGTGTTCGGTAGATGGGCCAGAGGCCTGTAACACGGCGAGCCGAATAAGTCGGGTAGTGCTTTGGATTTCAGCGGCGCTCTATCTGATTGGGTTTCTTAGCGCCTACTTTCTGGGGCCGCTTCTTGTGCGGCTCGATTCGTAAGCTCCCGCAGATAATCTCGAATCTCATCCCGCACTCGGCGGAAAACCACGATGCGCTCCTCCTCGGAACCCTGCACGGCGGCGGGGTCTTCAAAGTTGTGGTGGATTGTAACTGTTTTGCCGGCAAAGAGCGGACAGCTTTCCTTGGCGTTGTCGCAGACTGTGAGGACGTAGTCGAAGTTCTGGCCGCTGAATTCATCCACGCTCTTGGAGCGGTGGCTGGAGATGTCCACTCCAATTTCCTTCATGACGGTGATCGCTTCCGGGCGAACTTGGCTGGGCTTCGTGCCGGCGCTTTCAACATCAAAACTCTCGCCAGCATCGTGCCGCAGGAGCCCCTCAGCCATCTGGCTCCGAGCTGAATTGCCGGTGCAGAGAATTAGCACCCGTTTCTTCTTCATCCTCGCTCCACATCACTTTCCCGTTTGCTCGCTCCGCTGAGGCTCCACGCCTGAGTCGCCATCTGGACGGGGTCCCAAGGGCTGCTCACGGGCGGCGTGTAGCTCAAATCCAGGTCGCTTAGATCTTCGACGTTCATTTCATGGAAGATCGCCGCAGAAAAAACATCAACTCGCTTCGCTACTTCCGCCTGCCAGTGCCCAAGAATCTGCGCACCGAGGAGACGCTTCGTCGTCCGGTCGCCGGTCACACGTAGATGAAGCTCGTGAGCACCCGGATAATAAGCCTTGTGATCAGGAAACGTGCTCCCGACCGTCGCGGGATCAAAACCAGCATCACGCGCTTCAGCGTCTCGCAGGCCAGTGCGAGCAATTGCGAGGTCAAAGACTTTAACGACCTGCGTTCCTAGAGTTCCTTGAAATTCCCGACTCCCCCCGACGATATTCTCTCCGGCCACTCTCCCCTGTTTGTGCGCAGTCGTGCCGAGCGGAAGGTATGTATTACGGCAAAGCAGTCGATGCCAAGTCTCCACACAATCTCCGGCCGCGTAGACATCCGGAGCGCTCGTCTCCATCCGGCGGCTCACCTTAATCGCGTCGCGAACACCGAGAGCGATGCCAGCACCACGCGCAAGCTCCGAAGCCGGCTTCACGCCCGCGGCAACGAGCACCACCTCTGCGGTCACCTCGAAGGAGCCGGTCCCCCTGACTGTGAGCGATGAGCCCCGCGTTTTGATCGTGTCTACCTCAACATCATCTGCGACAACGACTCCATACCGCCGGAGCTCATCTTCGACGAGTTTACCGAGCTGCCCATCAACCGTCGGAAGAACTGTCTGACTTCTACCGGCCAAAGTGACCTTTAATCCGCGATGAGTAAGCGAATCGGCCATCTCAAGGCCAATGTAGCCTGCGCCTATAATCACCGCGTGCAGAGGATGATGGTTCGATAGATACTCTTGAACGCGAAGGCTATCCTTCACAGTGTGAAGAGGGAAAACGCCAGGCAGATCTATCCCTTCGATCCGAGGCCTCTGCGGTTCTGCGCCTGTTGCGAGGAGGAGACGATCATAACAAAGCGTCTTCTCCTCCCCTGTCGCAGTTCTTCCTGTTACCTCGTGGCGTGCGGTGTCAATTTGCTCGGCAGTGTGGTTCGTTAGGAGTTCGATGCCGCCGAACTCTGTTCGGTGGGCAAGCGAGCGCCAATCAGGCGTCTCGTCGCTGAGGTAGAAGGGCAAACCGCAGATGCTGTAGTTCGGATAGGAATCCGCAAGCATGACGGTAATCTTTCCTTCGGGATCAAGCTCCATTGCGCGCATTGCCGCACTAATTCCCGCGTCGCTTCCGCCAACAATCAGTAGCTTCATTTCGTCTGCCGGCCGCCCTGCCGTTCCTCTCTTGGATGGGGAACGATCACGTCCTCCGCATCTTTCGGAAGCGATGGCACCAGCCACCGGAAAAGCAGCGTTGCGGCCATCGCCCCGGCGAGTTGTACGACGATGAACCCCGGCGCGTCGGCCGGACGGATGCCCGCGAATGTGTCGGACGCGGCGCGGGCCAGCGTGACGGCAGGATTGGCAAACGAGGTCGAGGACGTAAACCAGTAAGCTCCAGTGATGTAAGCGCCCACCGCAAACGGCACCGCTGAAGAGCGAAGCCGAGCGCAACCCCAGATGATCGAGAGAAGACCGAAAGTCGCAACGAATTCACTGAACAGCTGGGCGTTACCGGCTCTGACGTGGCGCGAAGCGAAAAACACTGGATCGCCGAACATCAAGTGAGCTGCCGCGAACCCGGCAAACGCGCCGGAGATTTGAGCGGAAATATAAACTGGCGCTTCGTGCCAGGCTAAACCGCCCTGTGAAGCGTCGGCCAACGTGACGGCTGGGTTGAAGTGCGCCCCGGAAACCGGGCCGAACGTCAGAATCAACGCAACCAGCATGGCTCCGGTCGCAAGAGTGTTGGCGAGAAGGGCGATGGCGACGTTTCCCCCGGCCAGCCGTTCACCCATGATTCCGGAGCCAACGACTGCGGCCAGCAGGAAGGCCGTCCCGAGGGCCTCAGCTACAGCACGCCGGGCCACAACACTCCTTTGCGGTGGGTTTCACGGCGCGGATAAAGGCGCTCATGAATTTGTTTTCCACCAGTGGCGCGGTTGCGTCTACGTCGATGCCTTCGCCGGTCAGGAATTGCCGGGCGTCCTCGATGCTGTAAACGCGAGTCGGCTCGATATCGATTTCATCGAAGCCCGCGCGGGCCAGCTTGGCTACATACTCGTATTCCTGCAGGGCTCCGGCAATGCAGCCAACCCACATTTCCATGCTGCGAAGCACCTGTTCCGGCACGTCACCGCGGACAACCACGTCGGAGACGGCGAAGCGGCCGCCGGGCTTCAGGACGCGGAGGGCTTCGCGCAAGACCTTGTCCTTGTCGGCCGAGAGATTAATCACGCAATTAGAAATGACGACATCGACCGAGTTGTCGGGCAGGGGAATGCTTTCGATTTCGCCCTTGAGAAACTCGACGTTCTCGACTCCGGCCTTGCGCTGGTTCTCGCGGGCGAGTGCCAGCATTTCATCAGTCATGTCGAGGCCGTAAGCTTTGCCGGTGGGGCCGACGCGCCGGGCGGAAAGCAACACGTCGATGCCGCCTCCGGAGCCGAGATCGAGGACGGTTTCGCCGACATTGAGCTTGGCCAGGGCGGTCGGGTTGCCGCAACCCAACGAAGCAAGGATAGCCTCTTCGGGGATTTGCCCGGTCTGGATAGCATCGTACAGATTGGAGGTGATCGGATCGACGCCACAGCCATCCAGGCTTGCGCTCGCTCCGCAGCAGGAGCTTCCGCCAGTGGTGACGCGCAACGCGGCCTGGCCGTACTTCTCTTTAACGATCTCTTTGATTTCCATGCTTCTCCTTATTGGTGCTCGCTCACAAATTGCACGACATGCTCCCGCAACTGATCTCGAACGCGGCGAACACGGTGACGATGCTCTTCAGGCGAATCGGCGAGCGCAGGATTGTTAAGGTTCCACTCGCGCCGCCAGATGGCGCCTGGAAAAATCGGGCAAGCCGCTCCTGCTGCCGATCGCACAACGTAATGACAAAAGTGAAGCGCTGGCCGAGGTATGAGGTCACGCTCTTGGACTGATGACCGGAAATATCTATGCCCAGTTCGCGCATGGCTGCGATCGCATCCGGATCGAGCGGTGTTGCTTCGCTGCCCGCACTGGTGATCTCGAACCGGT
>JALZBG010000013.1 GCA_030947645.1 Vulcanimicrobiota bacterium
GGAAAACGGTCAGCGAATTATTCGGGTCACGGCAAACATAAGTGGTGCGAACTTGTCGTCCGTTGTTTCGGGGATTCGTTCCGCGTTGCGAGAGGTGGCACTTCCGCCGGGATACGGCGTTTCTATTGGGGGACAGTATGGTGCGCAGCAACAGTCCTTTCGCGAGTTCGCGAGCGTCATCGTCATAGCTGTCGTTCTAGTGTTTGCTGTGATGTTGGCGACATTCGGCTCGTACCGGTTGCCGCTTGTCATCCTCACGGCAATACCGCTAGCCCTAATCGGAGTGGCTCTTGCGCTGTTCTTAACCCGCACCGCCTTCAATGTATCGTCGTTCATGGGACTGCTCTTGTTGGTGGGCATCGTTGTCAAAAATGGTATTCTTCTGATTGACGTAGCGAACGCGCGCCGCATGGCGGGCGAAACAGTCGAAAACGCGCTCGTGATTGCCGGGCGCACGCGCCTGCGGCCCATCGTCATGACAACGTTTGCCGCAATCGGCGGTCTGCTTCCGCTGGCGGTGGGCTTTGGATCGGGTGCCGAGATGGAGCGTCCCCTCGCAATCGCCGTGATAGGCGGCCTTTCCACGGCGACGGCGTTTACGCTGATTGTGATACCGGTGCTATACGCAGGATTTGCGGGACGCGACTCGGCTCGCGCCAAAATCGCAGCATGATGAGGCTCGGTATTTTCACCTGCGTCATCCTCTGTTTCCCCACGACGACGCTTGCGCAAAGCATCTCCTACAACGACGTGTATGCAGCGTTGCCGCTCGACGCGGCGCGGGAAAAAGCCGTAATCAACTCACCCGATGTTGCGGCGGCGACTGCACGAGTTCGCCAAAATCAGGCGGCGCTTGCCGCCGTCCGGGCCGCGTTCGGACCCGCGTTAACCTCAAGTTATACCGAGGCACCGCAGGGTGGGCCGGTGGGAACCATCGCGCAGCGTCTCACGACCGTGGGCGCGCAGACAACGCTGGGGGAACTGATTACGCGTTCCCCCGCAATAAGTCAGGCGCAAGCAAACGTCCTGGCCGCAGAACTCGCCTTGCAAACCGCTCAGCGCAGCGAGCAAGTCAAAGTGATCGGACTTTACTACGACGCCTTGCGGGCATCCGCCACACTGCGTGCGCGCGAAAGTGCGTTGCGAGCAGTAGAAGAGGATCGCTCCGCCGCCCAAAAGCGGTTTTCCGCTGGTGACGCGCCGCGATTAGACGTCGTTCGTGCACAGGTGGCATCCGCACGCGCGACCGCTGATCTCGAAAATTCGCGTGCGGCTTCGGACAATGCGACCGAAGCGCTCGCGGTGGAAGCCGGAATTACGACCGGATCGCTGGCAAGCATTGTTCCGCAAAGGCAAGTGGTTGTTGAAACGATCGCCGAGGATCCCGCTCGCGCGACGCAGATTGCGCTCGCCAATCGTCCTGAGATAGCGGCAGCCGAATCGAACGTTCGCGCGCAAGAGTCCGCAATTCGCGTAGCGCAGCGCGGGATAGTGCCGGCATTAACGTTGATTGCGGGATATACCAAAGGCGTCGACTCCGGCGTGCGGGTTTCGGGGCCTAATGTGTCCGCGCAACTCGCCTTGCCGATTGCGGGTGCAGCGCGAGCGAGAATAGCCGGTGAGCGTGCCCGCCTGGACGAGGCGCAAGCAAAACTTGCGGCCGAGCAGCGGCGCGTTTCGCTTGAAGTTTCCGCCGCGGTGCGCACGTTTTTGGCTTCGGGACGAGCGCGCACCGCAGCGACGCGCGCTCGCGAGCAGGCGCTAACGCAATTAACTGCCGCCACGGTGGGATACCGCAATGGCGCAACCTCCAGTCTTGAAGTCGCCGCCGCTCGGCAAACCTATACCCAGGCGATTTTGGATGAACTTTCGGCGATTTATGCGGTGGCGCAAACTCGGGCGACATTGCGCCTGCAGATCGGACCTTGATGCGAAATCGCCGCCTGGTCGCCGCGGTTATTGCTCTGTGCATTGCGGTTATTGCCGTTGTTATCGTGCACAACCGTCAGCAACCCGGTAGCGCCCAAAGCGGCGCAGCGCCTGCGGTGTCATTGGCTACGGTGCGGTATGGGACGTTCGATGCGAAAATTTCCGCAACCGGTCACGTCGGTGCGCCGGCTGGAACCCAGGCCAAAGTTGCTTTTCCGCTTCCCGGAATCATTAGTTCTATCGACGTGAAGGTCGGCGAGCGCGTGTATGCAGGCCAAGTCTTGGCGCGCTTGGATACCAGCGGCCTGTCTATTAGCGCCGCACAAGCGCAGGCCGAGGCGAATTCAGCCGCTGCGAGCTATGGGGGAGGTGCAGTACCCACCGCCGCCCTGCGAAGCGCGCAAGCGAAAGTCGCCGTTGCGCAGAGTAAGCTCGTAGCCCTGCAGCGCGGAGGAGCCGCGGCGCAGAGTGACCGGGTTGCTGCGCAAAGCGCGGTGCGGCAGGCCGAAATCAAAGTGGATTCCGACCGACGCTTGGTGGAACGGGCGCAAACACTGTTCGGGGCCGGCGTTACTGCGCGCAAGGACGTGGATGCCGCGCGCACGCAGCTCGCTTCCGACTTGGCCGATTTGCGGGCTCAGAATGCGAAACTTCAAGCTGCCGGTACGAGCGTTTCAGCAGCGCTCACTCAGGCGCAAGCCGATTATGCTCAAGCCGTCAGCGAGCTGCGAACCGCTCAAAGTCAGCAGACGGTCCTCGCGCAACAAGCGGTGGGTGCGGGCCAGCGCGCCGCTGCAGCGCGTCGCGATTTGAATAATGGAACACTCTACGCTCCGGTAGACGGCGTGATCAACGCGGTCTACAAACACCGTGGAGAAGCCGTCGATACGACGACACCGGTTATCGCAATTGGTCCGCCAACTCAGGCACTGATCACTTTAGATGTTCCGGCCAACGACGCGCGCCGCGTACACGTCGGCGATGCGGCTTCGGTCCGATTTGGCAATACGCAGCAGCGGTTGGCGGGGCGCGTAACGGCTGTCGTGCCGGCGGTCGATCCAACCACGCAGAGCGCGACCATTGTCCTAAGCGGCGCGCCTTCGGGAGCCTTGGCAGGCGACGCCGTTGAGGCTTCGATTGTCGTCGCGCACGATCGCGGAAAGCTCATTCCCCAAAGTGCTATCGTGCAGGACCCGCAAAGCGGGAAGACCGTCGTCTTCGTTCGAGAACGCAAACCGGGGGGCGAGGGCTTCGCTCAGCGGGAGATTTCAGTCGTGCAATCGGACGGAACGGTGGCTGAGGTCTCCGGAAGATTGAATCCCGGAGAACAGGTCGCCGCGCAGGGCGCTTTTCAACTGCTCGCGCCGGCCGCAGCAGGCGACTAACGCCCTACGCGAGCCGGGGTCAGTTTCCCCGTCGTGGTATACTACAGCGTCATGTCCACCGTTCGCCCGTTGCGCATAGGACCGCATTCCATCTGGCCGCCGCTGGTGCTGGCGCCGATGTCCGGCGTGACCAACCGCACGATGCGTGCTCTGTACAAGCCCTTTGGCCTGGGATTAACCGTCACGGAATTCGTGTCGTCCAATGCGTTGCGTTATGGCGCGAAGCGAACCATGGAGATGATCGATCAACATGGCATTGAGAAGCCGGTTTCCACGCAGTTGTGGGGCAATGATCCCGAGGTCATGGCGCGAGCCGCAACGCTCGTGCGAGAGTGCGGTGCCGACATCGTTGATATCAATTTCGGATGCCCCGCGCCGAAGGTCACAAAGACGCAAGGCGGCAGCGCATGCCTTAGAGACGTTGAGCGCTGTGAGGCAATCATGCGCGCGGTAGTGGCTGCCGTAGATTGTCCGGTTACGATGAAAATGCGTTTGGGGTGGAACGACGACGAGCTGGTGTACGTCGAGGTCGCCAAAAGAGCCGAAGCTGTCGGCATTTCTGCCGTAACCTTGCACGCACGCACCGCAAAGCAGTTTTACAAGGGCAATGCGAACTGGGACCATATCGCGCGCCTCAAGCGCGCGGTGAGTATTCCCGTGATCGGGAACGGTGATCTTGACGATGCGGTGCTTGCGATGCAACGCATGCAGGAAAGCGGCGTTGACGCTGTCATGCTGGGGCGCGCGACGCTCGGCAATCCATGGCTCATCTCTGCAATCCGCGACCGCATGGAGTGTCGCCCCGCGCAGCGACACCCCACGGTCGGTGAGCGGCTACGGTATGCGATGCATCATTACAGGACGATGGTGCAGGAGTTAGGCGAGGTACGCGCCGTTCCGCAGATGCGCAAACATCTTGCGCTGTATTTCAAAGGCATTCAAAATGCTGCGCTCTTACGCGAGCGGATCATGCACCTTAACCGCGCGCACGAGGTGTTATCGGTGATCGAGGCGACGATCGAGACGGTCGAACGAGAACCGGCAGCCGCTTGAAACAACTCGATCCGCTGCTTGGCGCCGGCTCCCCTGAGGAGCTGTACGCGGAAACTTACGAAAATTACAAGACCTACGTGAATCCCCCGCTCGCCCGCGTCATGAAAGTATCCGGGAGCCCCGTTGAAGTGCGTGCACGAGGTTCGACCGTTTTCGATCACTGCGGAAAATCGTACCTCGATTTTGCGGGAGGCTACGGCGTCTTCACGTTGGGCCATAGCCATCCAAGAGTTATTGCGGCCGTGATCGAGCAGTTGCAATTGATGTCGCTGTCGGGGAAGACGATGTTCAACCCGCTGCTGGGACGTGTATCGAAAAAGCTCGCCGAACTTGCGCCAGGCGACTTACAGATATCGTTTTTTGGGAACAGCGGCGCGGAGGCCGTTGAAGGCGCGATGAAGCTGGCGAAAGCGGCCACGAAGCGCCACAAGGTTGTGGCGACGACCAACGCCTTCCATGGAAAAACGCTGGGGGCGCTGAGCGCAAGCGGGCGGGACTATTTTCGCACCGCGTACAAGCCGCTTCTGCCGGAAATCGTTCACGTTCCGTACGGCCAAGCGCAAGCGCTTGACGAAGCGCTCCCGAACGCCGCGGCGTTTATTGTCGAGCCGGTACAGGGCGAAGGCGGCGTGATCGTTCCTCCCTCCGGATACTTGCAGGCGGTCCGTGCGGCGTGCGACCGGCACGGAGCTATCTTTATCGCCGATGAGGTTCAGACCGGACTCGGGCGCTGCGGCATGTTGTTCGGATGCAATCGAGACGACGTGGTGCCCGACATCTTGGCGCTCGCCAAAGGCCTTTCAGGAGGGATCGTTCCCGTCGGTGCATACATCGCGCGACCCTCAGTTTGGAATGCCGCGTATGCCAAAGCGCCGCTCATGCACACCTCAACGTTCGGCGGCAATGAGCTGGCCTGTGCCGCAGCCCTTGCCGGCATGGAAGTGTTGGAAAGTGAGCATCTGGTTGAAAATGCCGCAATTCGCGGAAGGCAGCTCTTGCACGGCGCCTGCGAGTTAGGCCAGCGCTTTCCGGAGGTTGTCGCGGACGTTCGCGGCCTCGGTTTGCTCGTGGGCGTCGAACTGCGCAATGAAGGGTACGCAGGTGCGATCATTCCCGAGGTTCTCAAACGCGGCGTGACCGTCGCTTGGACCTTAAACATGCAGCGTGTCATCCGTTTGGAACCGCCGTTGCTGGTGAGCGAGCAAGAAGTTGAGACCGCCCTACGTGCGCTGGGTGCAGGCGTAGAAAGTGCGCGCGAGAAGCTCGGCGTTTTATAGAATGCCCTACGTTGAAACGAGTATCGTGATCGATGCCCCGGCTCGCGCCGTGTACGAAATCGCAAAAGAACAAGAGCGTTTTCCGCAATTCATGCCGGATGTTGAATCCGTCACCGTTCTCGAGCGTTTCCCGGATCGGGTCATCACGCGTTGGAAAACGCTGGTGGAAGAAGCGCCGATCGAGTGGACCGAGGAGGATCGCTTTGACGACGAAAGCACGCGGATCGATTATAAGCTTTTGGAGGGAGATCTGGACAAATTCGAAGGTTCGTGGACCTTCGCGGAATGCGACGGCGTCACGCACGTTCGGCTCGGGGTAGACTACGACTTCGGGGTGCCGACGCTTGCCGAGCTCATCGGCCCAACACTGCAGCGCAAAGTGCAAGAAAATAGTGAGATGATGCTGGCTGCGCTCAAAGCCGAAGCAGAGAACCACGCATGACAAAGTTTTGCTTCGTAATCCATCCCACTTCGATGGACGACATCGTGCGCTACGAGCCGGGAGCCGCCGGCAAAGGCATGCCGCTCATCCGGAAAATCTTTGAGTGGATGCCGCCTTACAACGCCGTGCACGTCACCGGCGTCACCGCGCCTGACGGACGTCAGACCGAAGGGTGGTTTGTTGCGGCCCCGCTATTACCCGAACAAATGCTGGAGTTTCCGCGCGAGAAAGTATACGAACGCATCTTGCGCGCCATCGCCATCGGCAAAGAGCTGGGCGCGCACGTTGCCGGTTTAGGCGCATTTACCGGCGTGGTCGGGGACGGCGGAATAACGGTCGCGGAGCGTTCTCCACTGCCAGTGACCACCGGCAATTCCCTCACCATCTCTGCCGGCATTCAGAGTTTGTTTCGGGGCGCGCACGAGATGGATATCGATCCTGCGGCTGCAACCGCGGTGGTCATAGGCGCAACGGGATCGATCGGCTCGGCGTGCGCGCGCCTGATTGCACCACGCGTGAAGCACCTGGTCCTGGTTGCACGCAACATGACGCGTTTGAAAAAGCACCATGACGCGATTAAGGACGACTTTTCGTGCACATCTTCGATCACCACCGATGTTCCGGAGGCCGTTGCGCAGGGTCAGTTGATTCTTACCGCCACGTCGTCGACGCGAGAGATCGTCGAACCGGAGGATCTGCAAACCGGAGTGGTGGTGTGCGAACTGTCACTGCCGCATGACGTCAGCCGCCGCGTTGCCCAGGAACGCCCCGATGTATTGGTCATCGAGGGCGGTAATATGCTCGTGCCGGGACATCCGTATTTCGAGCGCGTGCGCGAACCGGGCAGCGAATTCGATCTGGGTTTGCCTAAAAAGACTGCGCTTGCATGCATGTCTGAAACGATGGTGCTGGCACTCGAGAACCGTTGCGAAAACTACACGCTCGGCCGCGGAATCGAACTCGAGAAGGTCATCGAAATCGAAAGACTCGCAGAAAAGAACGGCTTCAAACTAGCGGGAATGCGCGCATTCGACAAAGCGATCACCCGCGAAGACATCGCAGGGATTAAATTGGCGGCAGAACTTCGTCGTCGCAAGGCGATCGCGTGAGGTCCGTATGAGCGCCGCGCGCATGGTGTCCAAGCGGGAGACGCGCGGTTTTTTCCGTCCTGGAAAAAACCTACTCGCTGACTCGTCGCTCCCGCCATCCATGGCTCCGCTCCTCGCTCAGACGCTCCCGCTTGGACACCAAGCCCGCGGCGCTCATACTGCCGGTGCGTTTTGAAAACCGTCGTTTCGGTTTCTCTAGGCAGTTCGTCGCGCGATCATCGGGCGCGGGTGAGGTTGCTGGACGAGGAGTTTGATATTTCGCGGGTTGGCACCGATGGCAAGCTTGAAGTGGCCATGCAACGGGTGCGTGATCTCGATGGCAAAGTTGATGCAATCGGTCTTGGCGGCATTGACGTATACTTGTATGCGGGTGAAAAACGGTACGCTTTGCGCGACGGTTTGCGGCTCCTGGAAGCCGCGAAAGTGACGCCGGTAGTTGACGGCAGTGGCTTAAAAAACACGTTGGAACGTGAAGCGGTGCGTTATTTACAAGATGAATTACGCATTGATCTACGAGGAAAGAAAGTGCTAATGGTCAGCGCCTTGGATCGCTTCGGCATGGCGCAGGCTTTGGTTGAGGCCGGCGCCGATGTGCTGTTCGGCGACTTCATCTTCGCGCTGGATTTAGATAAACCGGTACGTGGCCTGGCGGAGTTCGAGCAGCTCGCCGAGCGATATTTGCCCGACGCGTGCAAGCTTCCGTTCCAATTCTTCTATCCGACTGGCAAAAAACAAGACCGGCCGCCGGAGCCGAAATATCCGGAATATTATCAAGAAGCGCAGATCATCGCCGGAGATTTCCACTTCATGCGTCAGTTTATGCCGGACCGCCTGGATGGCAAAACGGTTCTCACGAACACGGTGACGCACAACGACGTCGAGGAACTGCGCGCGCGCGGTGTTGCGCGGCTTATTACCACCACGCCGGATTTCGGAGGGCGATCTTTCGGCACCAACGTTATTGAGGCGTCGCTGGTCGCGCTGTTGGGCAAGCGTTGGGAAGAGGTAACCGCCGCGGACTACGAACGCGCGCTTCGCAAATTAGATCTTAAGCCGCGCATTATCGAATTTATCGATGCGGGTGCGTAAGCTCCCACAAGTTCTCTCTGTATTCGATCTCTCAGTTCTTTCATCGGCCTCCATGGGCCCCGCATATAGCTTGGCTTCGACCATGGGACCGATGGTTGCGGCAGCGGGTGCATACACGCCGCTTTCGCTGGTTGTTTTGACGGCGATAATGCTATGCATTGCCGTGGCTTTCGCACGCCTTTGCCGGCGGTGGCCCAACGCCGGTTCATCGTATTCGTGGATCCGCAATGCCTTCGGATCGAGAGTAGGAGCATACGGCGCGTGGTTGCTCATTTTGTCGAATTTTTTCGCGACGATGTCGATTGCGATACCGGCGGGGACATATACGCTGGATTTGATATCACCGCAGCTTGCCCAGCAGCCGACATGGGATGCCGGCGTTGGAGCGTTATGGATCTTGGGCAGTTCAGCGTTGTTGTATGCGGGGCTGCGGCCAACGGCTTTGGTGACTGCCGCAGCACTGGCGGGCGAAATTGCCGTGCTGGGCATTACTGCGGTGCTGGCTGCGACACGGCTCCATCCAGTGCCAACCCACGCGCCAAGCGGCGTCGGCGCGGCCGGGTTCATCGGAGCCATCACCTTAGGCATCTGGATGACCGATGGCTGGGAAGTTTCCGCATCAACGTCGGAAGAAGCGCGCAACCGACGGTCTCCCGGACGCGGCGGGCTAGTGGGTTTGCTGTTGACGAGCACGATTCTCTGCGCTTGCATGTGGGCGTACCTGCCGCTGGGCAGCACTGCGGGCTTCACGCGGCATCAGGCCGACGCAATGACGTACATCGCGACTCTCTTGGGAGGCTCCGCTTGGCGCTACACGATCATCGCAACGGTGCTCATTTCAACCTGCGCGACGCTTTGGACGACACTGCTGTATCTGTCGCGTAGCATTTTTGCGATGGGACGGGATGGCGTATTACCATCGGTCCTGGGAACGCTTGACCATCGTAACGAGCCGTTGGTGTCGCTAATTGTGGTCGGGACATGCGTTACGGTCGCGGAGTTGTTGACGGGGTTTTCAGAAACGGCCGCATATCAACTAACGACGGTGCTGAACATTTCTTCCGTATTTTTGGGACTGCTGTTCGCTTTCAGCGCCGCGGCAGCAGTCTGCGCTTTTTGGAAAGATCGCGGGCGCGATCGCATAACGGGAGTAATTGTGCCGGCAGTAGGACTGCTGGCGTTATTGGCGGTGCTGATTGCAACGGTGGCGTTTGCAGATCGACGGTTGCAGATGTATGCGCTCGGCGGAACGCTTCTCGGCATCCCCTTCGCAGCCTGGCGCGGCTGGGCAGCGCGCCTGGACGCCTTGGGCGGATCACTGCCTACACCGACAAGCGGTTAGGAGCTTGTCGGACTTGAGCACATTTCACGGCTACGGATCGCCTTTTGTCCGAATACTTCGTTGCTCTTTGATCACGAAGCGACGGCTTCGCTCCCTCATCGCGCCTCGTCTTCGAACAGAATTCGACACCGTATCCGAAAATGGCTCAAGTCCGACAAGCTCCTAGGGACTGAACCATCCGCTGGGCGTAACCTCGAGATTGACGTTTATTTGTTTGACCTCGGTATAGGCTTCGTACCCGTAGGTTCCCAGCTCGCGGCCGATTCCGGATTGTTTGTAACCACCCCACGGTGCTTCGTTATAGGTGGGGTGGTAGGTGTTGATCCACGTAATCCCGGCTCGCATCTTTCGAATGACACGATGCGCCTTTGCGATATCGTTTGTGAACACGGCGCCGGCAAGCCCATAGATTGTGTCGTTCGCCATAAACACGGCTTCCGGTTCATCCTTGAATTGTTGGACGACGAGGACCGGACCGAAAATTTCTTCTTGCACTATACTCATTTTTGGCGTCGTGTCCGTAAAAATCGTTGGCAGAAGAAAGTTCCCACGTTCTCCCAGAGCGCCTGCGAGCCGCTTGCCGCCGCATGCCAAGGTAGCGCCTTCGTCGATACCGGCTTGAACGTATCGCTCGACTTTCTCCTGGTGCAACCGCGAAACTAGCGGTCCCATTTCCGTTTGTGGATCGAAGCCGTCGCCGACGCGAATCTTCTGCGCACGTTCGATCAGCCGCGCAACAAACGCATCGTGCAAAGAATTTTCAACCAGCAAACGTGAACCCGCCGAGCAAACCTGCCCTGCGTTAGCATAGATGCCGAACAGCGCGTAATCGACTGCAGTGTCAAAATCCGCATCGGCAAAAACGACGTTGGGCGATTTCCCACCCAGTTCGAGCGAAATCTTTTTCAAATTTCCGGTCGCGGCGTGCATGATCGAACGGCCGGTTACGGTCCCCCCCGTGAACGCAATCTTATCGACCAGGTGACTCTCCGCCAAGGCTGCCCCGACGATAGGGCCGGCACCTAAAACGATCTGCACGGCGCCGGGCGGAAACTCCAACTCGTCGAGTAGCGTCGCGAGGCGCAGCGCTGTCAAGGGGGTCAATTCTGCCGGTTTGAGGACGCACGCGTTACCGGCAGCGAGCGCGGGAGCAAGTTTCCACGCAGCCATCAAAAGTGGATAGTTCCAAGGAATGATTTGTGCGCAGACGCCGATCGGTTCCCGAACCACCAGGGTTTGCGATGGCGCTGAGACGTCGAACGTTTGGCCCTGCGGCTTGTTCGCCAGGCCCGCGTAATACCGGAAACAGTTGGCAGCATCGGCGACGTCAAAGTCGGTTTCCCGCAAAGGTTTGCCGGCATTGAGCGTTTCGATGTGGGCAAATTCGGTGGCGTGCTCTTCAATCTTGTCCGCAAGCCGCAACAGTAGCCGCGAACGGTCGGCCGCGGTCGTTTCACCCCACTGGCCTGCATAGAACGCCTCGTGTGCGCTTCTGATCGCGCGCTCGGCATCATCGCGGGTTCCCTCTGCAACCGTTGCAACGACCTCGCCGCTCGAAGGATTGCGCAGTTCCCTCGTTCCGCCGTCAGAGGCGAGGCTCCATTGGCTGTCGATGTACATTGTAAAAACACCGTCTTCACTCCGAAGACGATGCAGAAGATCGTGCTGCACCGGTTGGTTGCGCGACAGTGTTTGCATTGTTGTTACCCCGTTTTTGCTAACGTTGACATTGCCGCAAGGGAGGAGGTCAGTGCGGCGCACACGTAGTCGGATTGCTCCTCTGTGATGGTCAGTGGCGGCTCGAAGCGAATGACGCGGGCATTGACAAGCGTCCCCGAAACCAATACGCCTCGTTCGAGCATTTGCTTCCCCAATTCAAACCCAGTCTGATCGTCCTTAAATTCGACAGCCATCAATAAGCCTTTGCCGCGTGCGTCAACTACCAGATCTGGATGATCGTTCACGGCCGACCGAATTCCGCTCAACATGCGTTCGCCCATGCGCGCCGCGCGCTCGGGTAGATGTTCTTCCAGCAGCACGTTGATGGTCGCCATGGCAGCCGCACAGGCAACCGGATTTCCCCCAAAGGTAGTCGTGTGGAGGAATGGGTTTTTGAAAAGCCGTGAAAAAACGGCTTTGGTACCGATGCACGCGCCCGCCGGAACGATGCCGCCGCCGAACGCCTTCGCTAAACACAAGATGTCGGGGACGACACCGTAATGCTCGCAACAGAACATTTTGCCCGTGCGCCCCATTCCGGTCTGCACCTCATCCAATAAGAGCAGCGCGCCGTACTCATCGCATAATGCGCGCACGCCCGGCAAATAGTCATCCGATGGAATGTTCACGCCGCCTTCGCCTTGGATCGGCTCGAGCAATACCGCGCCGACGTCCTCGCCAACCATCTTGCACGTATGCAGCATGCGTCGCAGCGCTCTGAGGTCGTTGAACGGAACATGTTCGATATTGGGCAGCATCGCGCCGAAGGGCCGCCGAAATTCCGCCTTAGCGCTCGCCGAAAGTGCACCGTAGCTTTTACCGTGAAAACCTTTGGTGGCGCAAACGATCGTTTGTTTGGTGGGATCGAAGGCGCGGGCGAGTTTCAGAGCCGCTTCGACGGTTTCCGTTCCGCTGTTGCAGAAAAAGGCATAGTCGAGACCTTTTGGCGTTAACATGGCCAGTGTTTTCGCAAGCATCGCGCGCAATGGATCGAGCAGGTCTTGGCTGTGCAACGGTTGCCGCCGGAGCTGATCGGTCACGGCTTTGATCACTTTGGGGTGGCGGTGTCCCACGTTGAAAATGCCAAATCCGCCCAAGCAGTCGATGTACTCGCGCCCGTTCACATCGCGGTAGCTGTTCGGGCCGGCATCGGACCATTCAACGACCGCGGAGGCATGCTCGGCAGACGTCGCTTTGCGGTATTCTAAGAAACCCGGGTTGATGTGGTCCCGAAAAGAGGCAACGGTTTCGCTGGTAATCCAAGCAGCATCTTCGGGAGAAATTTCTGGTTTCGCTATCAAAGAAAGCACGGTATTCGTGTAGGAGTACACTTCCGAATGTGACGGATTCATTTTTCCGCTCACCGGTTACCGAGAACGGCCCGAAAACTGTCACTGAGGCGCTCCAGCGCTTGCGTTAGTTCGTCGTCGGAAATAACGAGCGGGGGCAACAAGCGCACGACGTTGCCGGCACCCGCAAGAATCAAAAGGAGTCCGCGATCGCGCGCCTGTGCAACAATGTCCTTGCACCACGCCGAAGCTTGGCCGTGCGGCTCGAGCTCGATGCCGATCATCGAACCGATACCGCGGACATTCCCGATTTCGGAAAAATGCTTTTGAAGCTCATGGGCTTTGGCGAAAATGCGCTCGCCGATCACAACGGACCGCTCGAGCAACCTTTCGTCTTCGATTACCTGCAAGGTTGCGAGCGCTGCAGCACAGGCCAACGGGTTTCCGGCGTACGTTCCACCAAGTCCGCCAGGCTCCGCCGCATCCATGACGTCCGCTTTTCCAGTAACGGCGGATAGCGGAAGGCCCCCTGCGATGGATTTCGCGCAGGTAATGAGGTCAGGTTCGATTCCGGCGTGTTGTATCGCAAAGTATTTGCCGGTTCGTCCGAAGCCGGACTGGATTTCATCGCAAATTAGCACGATGCCGTGCTCGTCGGCAATCTCGCGAAGTGCGCGCAAGAAATCGAAGGGTGCCGGGACGAAACCACCCTCCCCCAAAACCGGCTCAATGATTATCGCCGCCACCCGATCGGGTGATACGCGCGTCTTCAAAATGTCGCGCAGTGCGCTGTGGGCCCGGTCGCTGTTCCAGCCGCGGTATTCGTTCGGGAACGGCGCATGGTAGATTTCGCTGCAAAATGGCCCAAAGTGCTGCTTGTAGGGGGCGTCCTTCCCGGTCATCGACAACGCGAGCAAGGTACGCCCATGAAAGGAATCTTCAAATGCGATTACTCCGGGGCGCCGCGTGTACTCTCGAGCGATTTTGACTGCATTCTCAGTGGCTTCCGCGCCTGTGGTCAAAAGCAGCGTTTTCTTTGGTGTCGGTCCGGGCGCCAGGCGGTTGAGCTTTTCGGCAAGCGCAACGTACGATGCGTACATCGCCACTTGAAAGCAGAAGTGGATACCTAGCTCCGCTTGTTCTTTGACCGCTGCAACGATTGTCGGGTGGGTATGGCCGGCATTGAGCACACCGATGCCGCTAGCGAAGTCGAGGTACTCCCGTCCCTCCACGTCCCACATCGTCGCGCCGTGCGCGCGCTGCACGAAAAGAGAATGGGTCGTGGCCACGCCGCGCGCCACGTTCTCGGCCCTGCGTTTGCCCAGGACATCGGTGGCCGAATCGGCTACTTGCAAGCGCTGACTCCCCTCACATGAACAATGTGCGATACCTTCGGGGAATTCCCATCGCCTCCGGCAAGCCAGGGCTGCTGCCGGCGCCGGCGGAATCTGTGCGCAGCACCCCGCTCTTGTGATGCTAAGAGGCTTGGTAACCATATGCGAAAATTGCTCGTTTCGGCGCTGCTGGTTGCCTTCACAGGCGCCGTCTGGCAAAGCGCCGTAGCCGGAACTACCGGGAGCCTGCGCGGCCGTGTGCTGGACGTTCGAACCAAGACTCCACTGGCGAACGCCACGGTTGAGGTGGCATCAGCGTCCGCGAGCGCAACTACCGTGAGCGACGCGTCCGGCTATTTCGGATTCGTCTCGCTCGCTCCCGATTCGTACACGGTGAGCGCACGAAAGGCCGGTTACGATCCCCAGTCTGCCGCGGGAGTAACGATTTTGGCCGATCAATCGACCAACGTCGCACTCGAGCTGACGCCGACGCTGAAGGTGGTTGGATCGGTAACTTCGCGGTCTTCAACCAATCTGGTCCGCCCCGGAACCACGAGTGACGTGTATTCCGTGAATCCAGCCGGCCAGCGTGCCGCTGCCGCGCTCGCAGGTCCCGGTGGCGTCAATCAAGCCTACAGCGCCATCGCCAGCGTACCTGGCGTAAGCCTTCCGTCGGGACAGCAAGGCTGGTACCAAAGCGTCTACGTGCGGGGTGGCGATTACGACCAAGTAGCGTACGAATTTGACGGCGTCCCGGTGATCCGTCAATCGGATGACGCGCCCATCGTAACGCTGTCCGCTTTGGGACAGCAGGAGGTGCAAGTCTACACTGGAGGCACGCCGGCAACGTCGGATTCTCCCGGTTTAGCCGGTTACATTAACCAGGTCATCAAAAGCGGCTCGAGTCCCGGGTTCATGGACTTTAACGCAAGCGTCGGTGCGCCGGCATTCTATCACAAGCTTTCCGCCGAGTTTAGCGGCGCCGGTAACGGGCGATGGTTCACGTATTACATTGGTACGGCCGCGGTAAATCAGGATTACCGATACGGAAGTCAATTCAACGGGGCGGGGGATCCGCTGTATTATTATCCGCTGACCATTCCTACAACAAATTCCGCGTTCAACATTCTGGACGGAAGCGGTGGCCCTGCTCCCAACTACGGGGCTGTATTTTCACCGGGGAATAGCTACGCGCAAGCTTTCAATTCCGATCGCGAGACCGTCGCAAATTTTCATTTCGGAATTCCGCATAGAGGCGGTCAGGGGCGCGACGACGTGCAGCTCCTTTACGTAACCGGAAACATCGCCACGAGCTTCTACAGCTCGGCGAACGAAATCGGCAGCGCCCCGCTAACATATTTGGACTCGACGCCGTATAGCGGCGCGCTCATGGCGCCTCCGGACCCTGCAAGACTGGGAACGGGGCTATTTCCAAGCAGTCCTCCAAATCGTGTTGTCGGGGCCACGATAGATCCTCACTTGCGTGACGGTTCGAGCAACGGATTTTCCATCACCAAACTCCAGTACCAACGCAACATCAACAGTCACTCGTATTTGCGGGGCATCGGCTACGGTGAATACACCAACTGGTTCATCAACGGCCCCAATAGTGCACAGCTCACCTTCGGAGCCGAGCTTGCCGATTACGAGGTGCTGGGACACATTTACGGTGGGAGTCTCATTTATTCCAACAGCCTGTCGAGCAAGCATCTTCTGACTGCCTCGGCATCGTATCAAACCCAAAAATTGCAAACCTATAACGCGCAGTTTGGTAACGCCGGGCTGGGGGATGTTATAACGAACCTCGCGGACCAAAGGGGCAATTGCTACAATCCGGTCACGGGCTTTCGCGGAAGCTGCTTTGATTCGACGATTCAGGGAAATCCAACGACCTTAAACCCTGCAATAACGGCGCCGGCGGGTACGCCGGTCTATACAAGCAGCGCGCGCTGGATCGTTACCGAGAACGGCCGCAGCGGGCAGGTCGACAATGTGACACCCTATTTTTCGTCACTGGCAGTTACCGACGTTTACCGTCCAAATGATAAGCTTACACTAAATGCGGGGCTGCGTGTGGACCGGTTCGCCTACCGATTGGATGATCTCAGCAGTGCTTACCCCGCCCGTCCATTCTGGTTCAATGCGTTCAATAGCGAGTTTTGCGGCGCTGCCGGATTGCCGTTGCAGCAGCGCACCTTCGACGCATCGGGAAACCTTTCTGCGTGCAACGCGGGCTACGCGCCTGTGGCGTTCGCGAACACGACGGGCGGCCGTACGAGCGCGACGGTAGTGCAGCCTCGGTTGGCTTTCACCTACGAGTTGAACGCCGATACGATAGTGCGTGGATCGGTGGGCCGCTACGCGCGCCCCGCGGCGACCTCCTATCAGCAGTACAATACCGTTCAACAAAACTTGGCGTCATTTCTGGGACAGTTTTCTCCGCTAGGGTACACGACGCCCAATCATGACGTTCGTCCCGATACCTCGAACAATTTGGATGTGTCGTTCGAGCGGCACATTCGCGGGACCGATCTTTCTTTCAAAGTCTCGCCATTCTACCGCAACACGCGCAATCAGCTACAATACCTCAATATCGATGCACTCGGCGGTACGCTCGCCGGGGTGAATGTCGGCCGCCTTCGCTCCTATGGGTTGGAGTTGTCGATGCAGGGCCGCGACTTTGCCAAAGACGGTCTGTCCTATCAGTTGGCCTACACTTACACCAACAGCAAGATCAAATATCTTCCGCTCGCGAACGGGCTCAATATCATCGACGTGCTCAACGGGCAAATTCAGCGCTACAACTCGTACACGCACGATTGCGTCACCGCCAATGCGTCGCTTTGCGGAACGACAAATGCTGGAAATGCGCAAGCGACGCTGCTGGGTCCCTCAACGGATTCCAGCGGCAATCCGATCACGCCGCAAATCATTCCTAACCCATATTTCGGGCAGCGGGCACAGCAGCCGCTCGATCCCAACGGGGAATACACCCCGTACGACGTTCTCCCAAGCGCATTCTCGGGGGCCGTGGGCTACGCCGTTCCCCACGTCGCTTCCTTAATCTTGAATTACCGGCGCAAGGGGTTTGCCATTACGCCAAGCTTTACGTATAGCGGCGGATCGTACTACGGCTCGCCGCTCGTCTGGCCGGGTTACATTCCACAATCATGCACGGCTCAGCCAAGCGCGACGCCGGCAACGCCAGGCATCAGCTGCGACGGGCTCGGACAGGGCGGTGTTCTTTTCTTGCCTGACCCGTACACCGGACGCTTTGATTCCATCGGTTCGCTGCGTCAGCCCGCACAGCTTACTGCGAACATACAACTCAGCTACGATATAAATAAACACTCGTCGCTGACATTGATCGCAACCGGCGTGTACAACAAGTGCTTCCAGCGTGGATATGCGTGGGATACCAACACCACGTGCATCTACTCGACGCTGCCGTCAAACATCTTGCCGCCTGCGGGAAACTTTTTGCAAAACCCGCCCATCCAGCTGGCGTATCCGTACGGCAATTGGTTCAATATCACTCAGGTCGGGTACACGTCAGCCCGCGCGCCATTCCAAATGTTCTTGAACTACGAGTTCAAGCTCTAGCCGCAGATCGGTGGCCCGAACGGGGATCTTCGGCGCACTCGAACGCCTCGCGCTCGAGCACAGAGTCGCCCAAAGCGAGGGTGAAACACCCCAGCGTGTCCGCGAAGAAGTCTCGCAGCGGCTTAACCGCAAAGACTTTGCCTGCGGGATCGCCGCTGCCGCAATACTGCCGGCCTTCACGTTCGGTACTTCAAGCGCACGCGAGAGAGAACGCATTGCCGTCGTTGGGGCAGGACTCGCCGGCCTTACTGCGGCGATGACGTTGCACGACGCGGGACTCACCTCAACTGTTTATGAGTCGGCGACGCGCATCGGCGGCCGGCTCCATTCGAATCCAACGTATTGGGAGAATGGACAGTGTACGGAATGGTGCGGTGAGCTGATCGACAGCCAACATGAGAATATGCACCGGCTCAGTAAACGGTTTGCCCTTCGCCTGGCAGACGTGCGCGCAGCTCAGCCGGTTGGAGCGCGGGAAACAGTGTTTCTAAACCGCTCGTATTATCCGATGCATCAGGTCGATCGTGATTTCGCCAAGATTTACCCGATTCTTCAAGAGCAGCTCTTGCAAGCCGGTGCCACAACAACTTATCGCTCGAATACGGCGGTTGGACGAATGCTGGATCGCATGAGTATCAAGGAATGGATCGATCGCTACGTACCGGACGGTGCGCGCTCCAATTTAGGACAATTGCTCAGGCAAGCGTATCGGAACGAATACGGACGGGAAGCGCACGAGCAAAGTTCGCTCAATCTCTTGTATTTGTTGGCGTACCAGGCCCGGTTCGATCGACGCGGCGGCATGCTCAATATTCTCGGCGCATCGGACGAACGTTACCATATCGTTGGAGGAAATCAACGGTTAACGGCGTCGATCGCGAGATCGCTGCCTAGGGGCTGTTTAAAAACGGGCCATCGCTTGCTATCGTTGCGCAAACAGCATGACGGTCGTTACCACCTGCGGTTCGGGGTCCGAAGTGCGACCGTGTCGGAGTTGTACGACCGTGTGGTTCTTGCCATTCCCTTCTCTACTTTAAGGAATGTCGAGTACTCGGGCGCCGGTTTTGATGCTCTTAAACTCCGTGCTATTTGCGAACTGAAGTACGGAATGCACACAAAACTGCAACTGCAGTTCGCCCAACGCTTTTGGCAGCGCCCGGGCCCCTGGCCCGGAAAAGCCAACGGTACGATTTATACCGACTTGCACTTCCAAAACGCCTGGGATACTACCCGCGCTCAGAGCGGCGTGACGGGAATTATTACAAAATACACCGGCGGGAAGGCCTCCGCCGATGACGCTGCGAGTGCGCCGTATTGCTTTGCGGGTTCATCGCCCGACGTCGACCGCAATGCTCAAACGTTCTTGGAGTCGCTCGATCGCGTGTGGCCTGGTGCATCAGGTTATTACAACGGGAAAGCCACCCAAAGCACGTCCTCGCTCGATCCAAACCTGCTCGGAAGTTATGCCTGTTGGCTGGTCGGCGACTACACCGCCTTTTGTGGGTATGAAGGCGTACGGCAAGATCGAGTACACTTCGCGGGCGAGCACTGCTCCGTGCAAAACCAAGGGTATATGGAAGGCGCTGCCGAGACGGGAATCGCCGCCGCAAGAGAAATCTTGGCGGACTATAAAGTGCGGGTAAAGCCGGCGGCTTAGGACTTTGCCAAACACTCACCCGTTCACGACCCGGCGATTTTTTGCAAAGATCGTAAACGCTACCCAACCGACGGCAAGATAGGCGACGAAGAAATACGGAAACCACTTCGCCGGCGGAGTCTGCGGTGGGTAAAAGAAAGTGACAGTCGGCACTAACATCAGCCCGATAGTGATGGCCGAGAGTAGGACGTCGCACCGGCGCATTTCTCCAATGCGATACAGATAGCGCGGTGCCGCGATGGCAATTAGAGCATAAATTGTGATAAATCCGAAAGCACTGAGCGTGCCGCCATAGTTAAACATGTCGAGCGGGCTTAAATGCAACAGCGCCATCACTCCGACGATCGCAAGCATCCCACCGGTCGTCAGCACCAAAGAAATGTGTGGTGTGCGGTATCGGGAATGCACGGCACCGATGCTCGGGGGTAAGGCCCCTTCGCGCGCCATCGCCAGGACAATTCGGGCGCAGGTGTTTACGCAGGCGAGAGCCACCGAAAAAGCGCTAAAGAACGCGCCCAGCGTGATAAAAAGTCCCAGATAGCCGATGTGAAGCAACTGCGCAAGTGTGCTCAGGGGTGCCGTTAGTTTATCCAGCGGCGTACGAGATGCGCGCAGACCCATAATTTCGGCATAGGTGGCGACGATGAAGAAGAGACTGGCGATAATAATGCTCCAAATCACCGCACGCGGGATGATGATGAGCGGTTGATGCGCTTCTTCGCCGAAGGCTGTGGCGCTTTCGAAACCGACTAAACTAAATACCGCGGTCGCGATGCCCAGTCCAATGGTCGAACCATTGAATCCACGCAGACGAAGCTGATCGACGTCCACGCTCGGACCGTGGTGGAAAAACACTATAGCGATCAGCAGGCAGATGATCGCAACCGAAGCGGTTTCGAAGACGAGCATCATGATTGTAGATAGTCCGATGTCTCGAAGCGAAAGGTAGAAGCAAACTCCAGCGACGACCAGTATCGTTAGCACTTCGGCGATGGCCGTGCTCCCCGTGCCGAACAGCTGCGTAGCGAACAGGGCCATGGCACCAAATTCTGCCGCACCTACGAAGAGATAGGCCCAAATTAGGGACCAACCGGCGAACGCCCCGCCGTTTCTCCCAAGATTGTTCGCGGCGTACCCATACATCGATCCCGCCGCGCTCGAGCGCCGGGTGAATTGATTCAAGTTCAGCGCTACGAATATAAGCATCGCGCCGCCGAATGCGTATGCGACCCATGTCGCATTGCCCGCGTTCGCATACATGTAGGGCGCAACGAGAACCGGCGTCATCGTCAAACCAATGAGCGCAATCGAAGCGGCTAGTACTTCTGCAAAGCTCAGCGTCGCGGGGCGAAGGGGAGCTGGTTCTTTCATCCCGTCAAGATATTGCCGGCAGCGCGTGATTCCTATGCTCCATTAACTCTAAGAGGCGTCGACAACCCCTTCGCCGGATTGAAAGAGCGATGTTTCTGCGTTTTTTGCGGCGCCTCGGCGCGGTTCAACCGTTGACAAGCATTCTGCCCGAAGAGCGCGGGCCCAAGCTTCGGCGCGTTTTGGGATGGCCGGGCCTGGTCGCAATCGGACTAGGTACGATGATCGGGGGCATCTTTACGACAATAGGCGCTGGAGCAGCGACTGCCGGTCCCGGTGTCATCGCAGGGTTTTTGCTCTCCGGCCTCGCGTGCGTTTTTGTTGCCTTGTGTTACGCGGAATTCGCGGCTATGGTTCCCGTTGCGGGTAGCGCCTATACCTACGCATACGCGACGCTTGGCGAATTCGTAGCATGGGTGATCGGCTGGGACCTGATCCTTGAATACGGGATCAGCGCGGCGCCGGTCGCAGCGTCGTGGTCCGCCTACGTGCAAGACTTAGTTTCCGCAATTGGTTTGCGGCTTCCGGCTTGGGCGCAACAGGCGCATCTTGCGATTACCGATGGACATATCGATCTCGCAAAGACGCACGTCGACGTTCCCGCCGTCGCCGTGGTGCTGATTATCAGCGCGCTTCTGGCAATTGGCATCAAGGAATCAACCTCGGTAAACAACGCGCTCGTGGTGCTTCAGATTGGATCAATTCTCGTCTTTATCGTCGTCTGTTTTTTCTTTGTCAATCCGGCGCATTTTAGACCGTTTTCTCCTCTCGGCATACACGGCATCGTGAAAAGCGCTGCCCTAGTGTTTTTTGCGTACATCGGATTCGACACGGTGACGGTTGCGTCGGAAGAGTCTCGTAATCCGCAGCGAGACGTCCCAATAGGCATTCTCGTATCGTTACTCGTCGGTGGATTGCTGTATATCGCCATCGCCTATGTGACCGTTGGGGTTGTGCCGTGGCAGCACATTGATCAGAATGCGGCCATGAGTCAGGCCATCCGCATGGCGGGGCACCGGCCGATTTTCTTGCTGATTGTGGCGTTCGGTGCGATCGCCGGTACGACCACCGTCATGATCACGTCGCTACTCGGACAGACTCGCATCTTCTATGTAATGGCTCGCGACCGGATGCTTCCTCCGGCCGTAGCGCGGATACATCCCGTCTTTCATACACCGGCGCGGATGACCATGATCACCGGTCTCATCGTTGCCGTGCTAGCCGCGATTGTGCCATTGGAAAAACTGCTGGAAATGGTCAACATCGGGACGTTGTCCGCATTCTCGATCGTTTGTTTGGGAGTATTTGTATTGCGTTTCACCGCGCCCGATGCCCAGCGGCCGTT
>JALZBG010000181.1 GCA_030947645.1 Vulcanimicrobiota bacterium
CACCTATGCGACCGTCGCATTATTGATGTCGCTGATTCTTGAAATCGATGGCACCAGGGCCATACGTGAAAAGGTTCGCGAAGGAACCATCGCCACGGATCTGATGAAACCGATCAGCCTGCCGTTGTACTTCTTCAGCGATGGGCTAGGACAAACGATGTTTCACGCACTCATGGTGGTGCCGTCCATTTTGTTTTCTTTGTTGCTGGTTCATATCGACGTACCCAGACCCAGCGTCTTTGCCGCGTTTTTGCTCTCCTTCGTCCTGGGTTACTTGGTAAATTTCTTTTTGAACTTCCTGATGAACGCCATTGCCTTTTGGACCCTGGAGACGTTTGCGATTCAGTTAATCATTCGTTGGGTTTCCGACTTGCTGAGCGGGCAAATTGTGCCGCTTACATTTTTCCCCGGCATACTCGGACGCATCGTCTTTGCCTTGCCGTTTGCGGCCATTTACTCGACCCCGCTGCTCATCTATGTCGGCATCATCGCGCCGTCCGACTACGGTAAATACATGCTGGCGCAAGTTCTATGGCTGGCGCTTTTCAGCGCCTTATCGCTGCTGGTGTGGCGAGCGGCGTCCCGCCGCGTTGTCATTCAGGGTGGCTGACCCCGTTAGAAGCGCGCAAATGTCATCCTGAGCCGGTCGAAGGATGATCTTATCGAAATGCCATGCTTCGACAAGCTCAGCATGACACGACTTGTTCTAGCGAAACATGAGCTCATCGATGAAGCAATACTTCCACTCTTCGCCCGGTTGAACAGATTGCATGATTGGGTGTTTGGTCGCGTGAAAGTGTTTTGTCGCATGCTTGTTCTTGGATGAGTCGCAGCAACCCACGTGCCCGCACTCCAAGCATTCGCGCAGGTGAACCCACCCCTCACCGCTCTTCAAACATTCTTCGCACCCCTGCGCGCTCGGAGTGACTTCCCGGATGTGGTTGAGGTGTGTGCATGTGGTCAAGGCGTTGTACCTTTAAATGGAATCAATCGCCGGCAGGTCCCAAAATACGATCTCGGCACTTCCACGCAGCACCAGGCGCCGCAGGCCGTAGGTGCGCAATGCGTCGCCCGCTTTCAAGGTGTGCTCGTTGATGCTGGCTTCACCCTCGCCAACAAAGACAAAGCCGTACCGCTGGGGACCGAACTCGTGCTCCAATTCCCCATTTTCCAACCTCGCGACCCGGAGCGTCGCATCTTGCGTGAGCGCAACCGGCGCCGGGACGCGCGCTTGCCCACTGGCAACCTCGAGCCAGCGGTTGCGGCGATCTGCCGGTGCAAACTGCTGCTGTCCGTACGCCGGAGGGACCCCGCTTCTGCCGGGTACGACCCACATTTGAACTAAGTGCAATGGCAAATTAGAAGAATGATTAAACTCCGAATGCCGCACGCCGGTTCCGGCGCTCATGAACTGGACGCCGCCCGGCGACACAACGCCGTGGTTGCCCATGCTGTCTTTATGTTCCAATTCACCCTCGAACACGTAAGTCAAAATTTCCATATCGCGATGCGGATGGGGAGGGAAGCCTTGACCGGCACCGATGTAATCCTCGTTGAATACGCGCAGGGCGCCCCAGTTCAGATTGGCCGGATCGTAGTAGTCGGCAAAACTTAACGAATAATTGGTGCGCAGCCAGCCATGATCGGCGAAGTACCGATCCTGGGAGCGCTGAACGGAAACGATGGGAACGAAGCTTGCAGCGGCAGTCACCTTTACTTAAACTAGCTGCGGCCCGGGTTGGTTGCGCATGCGCCCTAGGAGCAAATGGTAGTACAGCATACCGCGCTGCGCTCCCAAACCCGCAAGCAATTCATCAATGTCGACGCCTTGGTGTCCGGAAAGCAAACGAACGCTGCGCGCGACGCCCGAATCTTTAAGCGGAAACACCGAAAGATCACCAAGACCGCGAAGCCGCACGACGGCTGCGCTCCACGGACCGATTCCACGCAGTTGGGTCAGTTGATCGGGATTCACAGTACCCTCTACGACCTCCCGCGCGATTGCATGTAACGCGATTACTTTATTCAGACTGAGCCCGGCAGCGCGCAGCATTTCCGCGCTGCAATCGAGGAATGTCTGCGCGGGCGGGAAGGGGTAGAGCGTGACGCCTGAATACGCTACCGGCTTTGCAAGCAACTCGATTACTCGACGCATGATCGACGCCGCCGCGAAAATGCTGATTTGTTGAAAGATAACCGCATGGGCCAGCGCCTCCCAGAGGGTGGGATAGCGTGGCGGTTTGAGCCCCCGCAGGTTCGAACTCAATGTGCCCAGCCACGGAAACTTCTTGCTGCCGCGGTACCAGGGTTTGAGCTGGACATTCGCCCCGAGCATGCGGGAGACCAACTGCACGGTTGAGTCGGGCGCGGCCCCGGAAATCGAAAGCATTATCGCATCGGGGCGGCGTTGACGTGCCGCAATGACGGTACCATCTTCAAAAGCGCGAAGATACCGCCCGTCCTTCGCGACCACATCCACCACGTTGGAGCCGATTCTTCGCAGCGCGTCGACCGTTAAGTCCAGCCGGTACGGCTCCACGACGGGGACCGAATACTGCGCAGCGGAATGACGAATCAGTGCTCGAGGCATACCTTCAATACTGGCGGATCAATTTGCTCACCATGATCGAGTACCGGGCAAACTTTTTCATGTGGTTTGGGTTCACCATCGTGTACCACGGGACGGCACTGGGCGCGCTGTGGGTAGCACTCCATCAATTCCCTTCCATGAATGGCTGGAGCTTCCGTGAAATGGCCTTTCTCTATGGCTTATGGATGCTCGCACACGAGTTCCACAACACCTTCTTCTTCACCATCGTCAGCGTTCCCGAATACGTCCGTGAAGGCCGCTTCGACCGGTTCTTAGTCCGTCCGCTGGACACATTGTTTCAAACGCTCACCGTTCCTCAGCAGATATGGCCGGACGGACTCATGCTGGCAATCGCGTACTTCATTATTGCAACGCGCTATAGCGGCGTGCGCGTCGACGCCATCTTTATTATTTTCGTGCCGCTGATTATTATCGGCGGCGCGCTTATCGATTTGGGAATATCGCTTGCCGTTGCAACGGTTTCTTTTTGGTTCATCCGCATCGACACCTTGCGCTGGGTCGTCATGTCGCTCGAACAAGAATTCACCCGGTTTCCGATCAGTATCTACACGCGAGGCGTTCGTTTTATTCTCGCCTTCGTCTTTCCATTTGCGTTCATGAACTATTTCCCGGCGACCTACTTGTTGCATAAGGCCGAGACTGGGCTGTCTCTGTCGCCCCAAGTTGGTTTGCTCACCCCGCTGGTGGGACTGGGGTGGCTCGTCGCTTCATACCTGTTTTGGCGCGTGGGCCTCAATCATTACCAAGGTACGGGGAGCTGACGCCGAAGGTTTGTTCTAGGGCGCGCTGGATCGCGCGCGCCTCGACGTCTTCAAACGGTCGGCTGCGCAGCAATGCGGCTTGCGCCGGGTTGGAGATGAATCCTAACTCTACGAGCACCGCTGGTACCCTCGCTTCGCTCGTAACGGCCAACTCTCGCTGACGGAATTGTGATTCTCCCAAGCGTAACGCCCCGAGCGCCACACGCATGTTGTGCGCCAGCGTCTGCGAGTTGCGATGCAACCAGAAAACGCTGTACCCGTGGCGTGAGGGATCCTTGGATGAATCACAGTGAATCGCGATAAAGGCCGTTGCGCCCAGACGATTGGCCAGCGCGGCCCGTGCCCGGTTATCGCGCCGCACTATTGTACCAATGCGGAACGGGTGTAAGAAGGAACGCGTCAAGACAACCCGCGCCCCATCCGCGCGCAGCAGCGCCGCAACTTTTTCACCAACGCGCAGGTTGATGGCCGCTTCCGAAAGCCCCGAGGCTGAAACGGCGCCTCCATTCAAGGCTTCTCCCTCCGGCGTACGCGCGCCGTGACCAGGATCGATAACGAAAAGACGACCCGACAATGGAGCACCCAGAGCGCCGCTGGCGCCAAATAGCGTCAACGCAGCGGCGACAATCATTTTTGCCACAAGCATCGGTGTTTTCTCGTGTAGGAAAGGATGCTTCTCTTGCGCAAACGA
>JALZBG010000182.1 GCA_030947645.1 Vulcanimicrobiota bacterium
TATCGCCACAAAGTAGGAGAGCAGCTTTCCGATGTAGAGGACGCCGAATAATGTATAACCGGTCCGCGCCAAATAGCCGCTATGCGAACCGTACATGCCCAGGCCCAAAGTCGCCAGCACGATCCCGGCGAGGAGTTGGCCCTCGTACCGGTGCAACGTGCCCGCCACCGCAAGCGCGATGTAGGCCACGAAGCCGACGAGTGCGACCGGAAGTTCCAGCGGTTGACCCTTTCGCTCGCACAGACGGGAAAGTTCATACAAACAGCCTGCCCCTATGATGAAGATTAGGCCGAAAAAGGTATACGAATAAAAGACGGCGCCTAAACCGATGATCGCGAGCAGGACTCCGGCGACGATCCGCCGGGACTGGACCGAGGCTACCTGCCCGCGAGCCGGAGCGTTAGTCACAATCCTCCGAACCTGCGTTGCCGTTTTTGATAATCAATCAGAGCACTCTTGAAATCTTCGCGCGTGAAGTCGGGCCAATATACTTCAGCCAAATATAGTTCCGTGTATGCGACCTGGTAGAGCAAAAAGTTCGAAAGCCTGTGTTCGCCGCCCGGACGGATCAAAATGTCAGGGTCCGGCAAATTACCGGTGTACAAATAGGAAGCGATACACCGTTCATCGATGCTCTCGGCAGATAATTTCCCGCTGGCGACATCGTGAGCGAGCGCTCGCACCGCATCACCCATCTCGGCGCGCGCACTATAATTCACGGCCAGATTGAGCAAGAGCCCCTGATTTGAGGCCGTCCGTTCCATCAAACGGTCCAGCGCATTTCGTGAGGACGCCGGCAGGGCGCGATAGTTCCCGATCACGTTGACGCGGACGTTGTTGCGCTGCAAATCCGCCAACTCGTTTTGCGCGAAGAACACGCACAGGTCCAGCAACAGTGAGATTTCAGTGGAATCGCGGCGCCAGTTTTCGGTAGAAAAGCCGTACACCGTTAAGATGGGGATTTTAAAGTCGCGGGCCGCGTGCGTAGTTTCTCGCAAGGCGATTATTCCACGCCGATGACCTTCGATTGTCGGCAAGTTACGTTCGCGCGCCCAACGCCTGTTGCCATCCATAATGATGGCCACGTGACGAGGCAACTTGCTGGGGTCCAGCTCTTCATTTGTAGTACGCAGCGTGGTTGCCATAGCTAGGTAACGATTCGTTCGTACGTTTCGTAACCGGTAATGATCTCGAAACGCGCCCCGCGTTCTTGAATTCGCAGAACGCGGAGCTTTCCGCAGCCGAGCGCGGGGTAGAGCGGAGACAGCACCGAGAACGCGAGGTTGCGCTCGGACAGGATACGACGGGCATCAACTTCCACCATCATCGCCAGATCATCCAAATCGCACCGATACAGCCTGTTAAACCTCCATGATTTCTTTTTCTTTGGTCGCGGCGAGTGCATCGATCTCTTTGACGTAGCGATCGGTGGACTTTTGTAGGCTATCTTGGGCGCGTTTACTCTCGTCTTCCGTCATTTTGTGATCTTTGAGTTGCGTCTTTATGTCGTCGTGAAACTTATGTCGAACGTTTCGGACTGCTATTTTGCCTTCTTCAGCCTTTTTGCGAATGACCTTAACCAGATCTTTGCGCCGTTCTTCCGTCAGCGGGGGAACGACAAGACGGATGTTTTGACCGTCGATGTTCGGCGTCAAGCCGAGATCGCTCTTCTCAATCGCCTTGCGTATCTCGCCAACAGTGCTGCGATCCCATGCGGATATCAGCAGCGTGCGAGCATCGGGTACGCTAACGCCGGCAACTTGCTTGAGGGGAACCGCTTGGCCATAGGCCTCGACATGTAGCCGATCGAGGAGTGCAGGAGAAGCGCGGCCGGTACGCACTGAGGCAAAATCGCTGCGTGTTGCCTCGACTGCCTTGGACATCTTACTCTGCGCATCTTTAAGCGGTTGATCGTTCATCGGGCACCCCCGGCGGTGCGCGCCATTGCTCGCTTGTTCCGCGCCCCTTCCACACCTCGTTTGCCGACGTACGTTCCGATTTCATCGCCCCATACCACCCGCCGAATATTTTCTTTCACGCCCATGTCAAAGACGATAATTGGAAGCCCGTTGTCCATGCACAGTGTTAATGCCGTATTGTCCATGACCTCCAGTCCGCGTTGCAACACCTCCAAGTAGTCCACCTGCGTAAAACGCTTCGCCGTCGGATCTTTCTTCGGGTCTGCCGAGTAAACGCCATCAACTTTTGTTGCTTTGAGGATCGCTTGGGCGTTTATCTCCACCGCGCGCAACGCGGCGGTCGTATCCGTTGTAAAATAGGGATTACCGGTACCGGCTGCAAAAATAACAACCCGCCCTTTTTCCAAGTGCCGAACCGCCCGCCGCCGGATATACGGCTCAGCGATTTGGTGCATCTCAATTGCGGTTTGGACGCGCGAAGCGATATTCATTCGCTCTAAGGAATCCTGCAATGCCAGCGCATTAATGACCGTGGCCAACATGCCCATGTAATCCGCCGTCGAGCGGTCCATCCCCGCATCTTCGTGCACTTTACCGCGCCAAATGTTTCCGCCCCCGACGACGACGGCGATGGAAACGCCGTCTTGCCGAACTTGGGCAATTTGCTCGGCCATCAATTTGGTCGTTTGAACATCAACGCCGCTTTCCGTTCCCGAAAACGCTTCGCCGGAAACTTTCAACAATACGCGCTGATACTTAGGTGTGCTGTCCAAGGGCAGAACGCTAGCCTTCCCCAAGCGCATACCTTGCGAATCGGCGTATTTTGATGCGCTCCCCAAGCACGCCAACGACTGCACCAATCAGCTCGTTGACGGTCATATTGTCGTCTTTCACAAATGGTTGGTCGAGCAAACAGTGCTCCTCGTACCATTTGTTGAGTTTGCCTTCGACGATTCTTGAAGCGACTTCAGGGGGCTTGCCGGGCGGAACGCTCTGCGAAAACTGCGAGTGCGCTCGCGCAATGACATCTTGCGGCACCGACTGACGGTCTATGTAGACGGGCGACATCGCGGCGATGTGCATGGCGATATCTCGCGCCAATTCTGCAAACTTCGAATTGCGGGCGACGAAATCGCTCTCGCTGTTCACTTCAACGAGAACTCCAATCTTGCCGCCGGCATGAATGTACGAGGTTACTAGCCCTTCATTGGCCACCCGTTCCGATTTTCTCGCTGCTTGAGTCTGACCCCGTTCCAATAATTGTTTCTCCGCTTGCTCGAAGCTACCGGCAGCCTCCAAGAGCGCGTTGCGGCAATCCATCATCGGCGCTTGCGTGCGCTCGCGTAGTTTTTTTACTTCTTCGGCTGTCGGTTTATACGACGTCGCGGTAGACACTGTACTTCTCCCTGTAAAACCGCTTAGATAGCGGCTTCCTGTAATTGCGCGTCTTCTTCGGCATAGGTCTCATCATATGCGCTTTCGTCCTCGGCGCTTTCCGTCTCAGTCTTCCCCTCTATGATGGCATCAGCAATTTTTGACACCATCAGCTTCACGGCGCGGATGGCGTCGTCGTTGCCCGGGATCAAATAGTCAATCTCGTCCGGGTCGCAATTCGTGTCGACGACGGCAATAATCGGAATTTTCAACTTGCGAGCTTCCAGAACGGCGATCCGCTCTTTTTTTGGATCGACGATAAAGATCGCGTCCGGGAGGCGGTGCATGTCTTTGATGCCGCCCAAAAATCTCTCGAGCTTGTTCAGTTCATCGGTCAGCTTGCTGACCTCTTTCTTGGGGAGCAAATCAAAGGTCCCTTGCTGCTTCATCCCTTCAAGCTCGCGCAAACGCGAAATGCGCTTCTGAATCGTGGCGAAGTTGGTGAGCGTTCCGCCCAACCAGCGCTGATTCACGTAAAACGTCCCGGCCCGTTCCGCCTCTTCTTTCACGACTTCCTGCGCTTGCTTTTTCGTCCCAACGAACAGCACGACCTTATTCTCCCGAGAAAGCGCTTTGAGCACTTCGAAGGTTTCGCGCATCTTTTTTACGGTCTGTGAGAGGTCGATGATGTAAATGCCGTTGCGCTCTTGAAAGATGTACGGCTTCATTTTCGGATTCCACCGGCGGGTCTGATG
>JALZBG010000058.1 GCA_030947645.1 Vulcanimicrobiota bacterium
AGCCGCGTCAACAATTGGATATCCGGTGCGTGCGGTACACCACGCCGCGAATTCCGCATCGCAATTCCTCAATTGCAAGCCTACCACGCTGCGAAACGGTTCCGATACAACGTGCGGAAAGTTTCGCAGGATTTGCTGGTAGAAGTCGCGCCAGATCAGTTCGGATAACCACACATCCATGTCGGTGCGTTCATCGCCCTCGCCAGCCGCCTGCGCTGCCGCCGCAATACACGTTCGAATGCCAATGGTACCAGCTCGCAAATGAGGAGAAAGGTGCGAGGTACCATTGCGCCCCGGGAAATTACGATCGATCGCGTACCTGAGGGCGGGGCCCCCCTTGCGCAAAAAAGACGTCAGTGCCGCTCGCGCGCCGGCCTCGCTTCCACAAGGAAAATCGGCCGATGAGCGATGGCCGTACGCCTCGGGCTTTGGCACCGCTTGGCTCCGCGGAAGCTCCGAGCCAATAAGTAACTGACCTGCACTCAGCCGCTGTGATGGGAAAGGCGTCTTCCTGGAAAGCCGCTGCTGCTGCAGCCATCTTCGCTTGTAGGGCGCAAAGAGACGATACGGTTCGCCCGAATCCGACAGCAGCTCTGATGCGCTTGCATACACGTGGTCCGCGAAATGATGAACCGCAATGCCCGACTGTTCGAAAGCACGCTCGACGCAACGATCGCGCTCGACGGCGCCCGGTTCGTAATCTTCATTGAAAAACAAAGCCTGCGCGTTCACGCTCCGGGCCAGAGTCATCAGTTCGCGATCGGACGCCCCTTCCAGCAGTACAAGGTCGCTTTGCCTGCGAAGCAGATCTTCACGCAGCGCTTGCAGTGCAGAAAAAAAGAATTGCACGATGGGCGCGCCTGCACGCTCGCTGCGCAGCAGCACGGGATCCAAGACGAACGCCATGCAAATTCTTGCGCTATGCTTCGCCGCTTGGTGCAAGGCCGCGTTGTCGGAGAGACGCAAATCGCGGCGCAACCATACGATGCTGCAGTCATAGCGGGTCGTCCGAATCATCTTCATCCTAACGTTCCGAGGAGCTCGGCAGATGAGGTGGAAAGCGCCGCCATGCCCGGATTGAGTCTGCAGGTGCAACGCCTCGAACTTCCGCTCGTCCACCCGTTTACAATCTCGCGCAGCACCGAATCGGTGTCGCACACGGCAATCTTCAGGCTGCGATACAATGACATCGAAGGGCTCGGCGAGGCCTGTCCCAGCCCGCGTTACAATGAATCGGTGGATTCAATACAAGCGTTTTTCTCGACCGGCGCTTTACGCGCCGACGATCCTTATTTGCTCGATGCGCTGCTTGTCGATATTCCTCCGGCAGCACGGTGCGGCTTGGATTGCGCCCTGCACGATGTGCTGGGCAAAGATCTGCAACGACCGCTGTACCGCATCCTCGGCGTTGACCCCGCCCAAACCAAATGCACCTCGTTCACCATTGGTATCTCGGACCCGGAGCTTACGCGCCAGAAACTAGCCGAGGTCGGCGAGCATCCGATCATCAAGGTAAAACTCGGTGCGGGCCGCGAGGTCGAAACCATCGAGGCGATCCGTTCGCAGTACACCGGAACCATCCGCGTCGATGCTAACGAAGGGTGGACGCCCGAGTCGAGCGTCGCCATTCTGCGCGAGCTGCAACGCTTCGACATCGAATTTTGCGAGCAGCCAATTCCCGCCGGCCACCCGGAACGGCTCCGTTTTATCCGAGAGCACTGTGCGATTCCGATCGTAACAGACGAGGATTCAAGGGATGCCTCCGACCTGCCGGCACTGTACGGATGCGTTGACGGCATCAACGTGAAGTTAGTGAAGTGCGGGGGGATCCGCGCGGCTCTTGAGATGATTCATACCGCACGCGCGCTGGGGTTAAAGATCATGCTCGGATGCATGGTGGAAACGGCGATTCTTTCCACAGCTGCCGCGCACTTGACGCCCTTGGTGGATTGGGCCGACATCGACGGTCCGTTCCTTACGGCACGCGACCCGTTTAAAGGGCTTGGTTATGCAAACGGTAAGCTGCTTTTGCCCGAGGGCCCGGGACTCGGTGTACAAGAGTGCGCCGTTACCTAATTCTCGCCCCCGATGCCTTCGCAACCGCTTCTGCAAAGACGGCGCACGGAGTCATTGCGTACGGTCAAGATGCGTGCGTCGGAGTGGTCGATGCTTCGCAGGCCGGGAAGTCGGTCCATGAAGTAACGCCATACTTGCAGTGCGAGGCACCGATCGTCGACAGCGTTGCAGAAGGTCTGGCACTACGGCCAACAGCATTGCTGATCGGCGTCGCTCCCCAGGGCGGAGCCCTTTGCGCGCCGTGGCGAGGTGAGATACTCACCGCGCTGCGCGCTGGATTGGAAGTAGTAAGCGGGATGCACGAACTGCTGCGCGACGATCTGGAGTTTATGGCGGCCGCGAGGCAGTACGGCGCATCGATTTGGGATGTACGGGTGCCGCCGACCGTCCCGCTGTTTTCCGGGCAGGCTTACGCAATCGCGGCACCGATTCTGCTCACCGTCGGCAGCGATTGCGCTGTCGGCAAAATGACCGTCTCGCTTGAAATCGTGAAGGCTGCGCAGAAGCGCGAGGTGCGGGCGCGCTTCGTGCCGACCGGGCAAACCGGCATCATCGTCGCAGGTTGGGGCATCTGTGTCGACCGCGTTATCGCCGATTTCGCGCCAGGTGCAGCAGAACAATTGGTGCTCACGGCGGCTGCCGGCAGCGACCTGCTGGTGGTGGAAGGACAAGGTGCAATCAGTCACCCCGCGTATGGTCCGGTTACGCTGGCGCTGCTGTACGGCTGCGCTCCCGATGCGCTCGTTCTGGTGGCAAAGCCAACTCAAACCCGGATCGAACACTATTCGACACCTGTGCTGCCGTACGCTCAACTCGTTAGCACGTACGAGGCGCTGTGCGCAACGGTGAAGCCGTCACGTGTAGTTGGAATCGCATTGAACACGCAAGATCTCTCGCACACACAAGCGTTGCGTGAAATCGATCTCGCCCGCGATGAAACGCACCTTCCCGTGGACGATGTAGTGCGGTTTGGACCAGGCGCCTTCTACGATGCAATACGGCCTTCATTGACGAAGCGCAGCGCATTGGAGGTCGTTGCATGAACGCGCGCTGGTTTGCGGCTCTGCTGCTTTGTTTGACAATCGGTACGGCCTGCACTAGAGTCGGCGGACAAAAAAACGGTTCGGGCGGACGAAACTCGTGGACCGTGCCGGGACATTTGCGCCTCGGAATGCCGGACGAACCGGACAACCTTAATCCGATGTTTGCCCACACCTCGGCAAATGAAGAAGCCGATGCGCTCATTTTCGCACCATTGTTTCGCTACGACGACCGAGGCGAATATTACCCGGAGCTGGCAATGGCGCTGCCGACATACCGAAACGGCGGTATTTCCAAGGACAGCAAAACCATTACAGTACACATGCGCAAGGGCGTCCGCTGGTCGGACGGAGCACCGCTCACCGCACGCGACTGGCGTTTTACGTACCGAGCCGTGATGAACCCGCGCAACAACACCAAAGCCCTCTTCGGCTGGATCGACATCGCTTCGGTAGTGCTTCCGGACGATTACACCCTGGTCATCCACCTGCGCCGGCCAAACGCAAGCTTCTTGGGGAACCTGGCCAACGGAGGCACGGCATATCCACCGTTGCCCGAGCATTTACTTGGAAAATTGCCCGACATAAATCGAGCTACATTCAACAATCAACCGATCTCCAGTGGCCCCTGGGTCCTCAAGAAGTGGAACCATGGCGCGTCGCTGGAGTTTGTTCCGAATACGAAGTATTGGCGTGGGGCTCCGAAACTTCAAGGCATCAGTTGGAGAGTGATACCAAGCGTCGACACGTTGTTCGCGCAACTGCAAACCCACGAAATCGATGTCTATGACGGCGTTTCGGAAGACCAGATCGACCGATTGAAAAACATCGAAGGGATCACAATCAGTAGCAAACTCGTTGCCAATTGGCGGCATTTAATCTTCAATACGAGCAAGCCGGAACTGAGCGACGTTCGCACCCGCTTGGCTATCGCCGAAGCGGTCGATTGGGACGGTATCAACAAGACCATGTACCACGGCTACAACGTGCTGGCGCACAGCGATATTTTCCCCGGATCGTGGGCCGCGCCCGACATTCCGCTGTACAGGTACGACGTTGCCGATTCCAAGCGCCTACTGGATGCGGCGGGGTGGATAGTGGGCCCCGACGGGATCCGGCACAAAGGCGAGCATGCGATGCATCTGACCATTTCCACCGGCACAAACAAACAAGCCAACGTTCAGGCGGAAGTGCAAATACAACAGGCATTAAAGAACATCGGCATCGACCTGGCGATCCGCAACTACCCGGTGAGCTTTCTTTTCGCGCAAAACGGGCCTCTGTACACGGGAAAGTTTTATCTTTCTTGGTCACTGGACATTAACGCAGCGGACCCGGATAACGCCGGCAATTGGAACAGCAAATTTATACCGCCCCACGGTGCGAACACGGCGTGGCTTCGCGATCCCATTGTCGACCAAACCTCCGATGCGGCAATTCAAACGTTTGACCGGCGTAAGCGTAAAGCGCTGTATCAAAAGGAAGAAGAGCGCTTGCACCAGCTTGTTCCGGCGGTCTTTCTCTACTGGGCAAACGCCTACAGTGCGCACAACAGCGATTTAAAAAATTACAAACAGGCACCGTACGTTGCCAACAATTGGAATTCATGGCAGTGGGAAATCTAAGATTTCACTGACGATCCTCGAATCGGTGCACGCGTCGGCCGTTTTGCAGTGCGGAATGTGCCGCACAGCAGTGTTGAGTTGGAACACGCATTCACCCGTTGGCGAGCTGATTTTTCGGATTCTGCGTAACGGTCACGCGGTGAGTCGCTGGCTGTTGCACGCCAAGTGGTCGGCGCAGGAGCGATGCTCCATGAGTCCGCAAGGGGACGGTGTTCAGGTTGAAACGGATGTGATTACCGCACAAGAGGCGTTCGACGCAATTGAGGTGCGCGCGAACGGTGTGTATTTTGAAGCCCTGGCGGTGGCGACACCGCCCGATGGTCCCTCACCGGAGTCGCCGGCGCCGGCCGCAATCGAACTCCCGGTTCCTTCACGGTCGCAATACGTCGTTCAAGGAGAGCGCGGCTGGTGCAGTCCCGCCAGCTTATCGATGTTGCACGCGTACTATGGCAAGACCACAGAGGTTGCGGAGGTCGCGCGTGAGGTCTTCGACCGCGCATACGGCGGCACCGGAAATTGGTCGTTTAACGTCGCTTACAGCGGGCGCGTTGGACTGCGCGGCGTAGTCGCGTATCTGCGCGACCTCGCGCAAGCGGCGCGTTTCATCGGTGCGGGCATCCCGCTGGCAGTTTCGTATAGCTGGAACGCACACGAGCTGGCCGGCGCGCCGCTGGAACATTCCGACGGGCACCTTGCCGTGCTCCGCGGCTTCACCTCCCGCGGCGATCCGCTTCTCAACGATCCCGCGTCCCCGACGCTTCAATCTGTGTATGAGCGGGAAGCGTTTGAACGGGTGTGGCTGCGTAGTGGCGGCGTGGCGTATGTCGTCAGTGCGCCCAACACTGAAATAGGTTCTCTCCTCATTTAGGTGTGATGTCTAGCCAACCGGCGCAGCGCATCACAGGGCTTCGAGTCGTACGCGACGCCCCGCTGCACATCGTGCTCGTGGAACCGCAAATTCCACCAAATACCGGAAACGTCGCCCGCCTGTGTGCCGCGACGGGCTGTGCTTTGCATCTGGTAGAGCCGCTTGGATTCTCGGTGAACGATCGTGAACTCAAGCGCGCGGGACTCGACTATTGGAACGAGCTCGGTGTTGTGATGCACGATTCTTATGGTGATTTTGTACGCGATACGGTCGGCGCAGCCCGCTGGTACTTTTCCACACGTGCGCAACGCCGCCATGACGGGGCGAAGTACCGCCACGGCGACATGTTGATTTTCGGCAAAGAAACCGCCGGGTTACCGGAAGCCACGATTAGTGGCAACCCCGCGCGAGCGCTGCGCATACCGATGCGCGCCGGCGTGCGCAGTCTAAGTCTTTCGACGGCTGTCGGTATCGCCGCCTACGCCGCGCTTGGCGCGCTGAAATATCCGAACCTACTGTGAGAGAGGGGTTACGGGAGATTAATGCGCGCGTCGTAGGATGCACGCGTTGTCCCGAGCTGCGGAGCTATTGTCGGCAAATCGGAATCGAAAAGAAACGCGCTTATCGCGACTGGTCTTATTGGGCACGGCCCGTTCCTTCGTTCGGAGATCCCCGCGCTCGCGTGATGCTTGTGGGGCTAGGGCCAGGCGCTCACGGTTCCAACAGAACGGGACGGATGTTCACCGGCGACGGATCCGGCGCATTTCTATTTCCTGCGCTGTACCGCGCAGGGTTCGCCAATCAACCGCACGCGTTTCATCTCCAGGACGGCTTGGCGCTGGACGATTGCATCATCACCGCCGCTTTGCGCTGTGCCCCGCCGGCTAACAAACCGACGCCCCAGGAGCTGCGAAATTGTTTTCCGTACCTTCGGGAAGAATTTGCTGCGCTGGAACAGCTGCGCGTCATTGTGGCCCTTGGCTCCATAGCCCTCAAAACAACGACGGCATTGTTAAAGGACGCCGGTTACACATTTGCGGGCCGTAAAGCGATCTTCGGCCATGCAAAAGAATTCGTTGCCGCCCGCGGCACCCGGCGCATGACGGTCGTTAGCTCGTTTCATCCTAGTCAGCAGAACACCAACACGGGAAAATTGACCGAAGCCATGTTCGACGCAGTATTTCACCGCGTGCGTACGATTATCGATCGGGCGTAAGCGCCGTTCGCAGATGAAGATCGCGTAGAACGTTCTCACCAACAAGGGCAGGCGCTTCCATCATCACGTCCTTCGCCATTTGGTTTTTTGGAAAAGCAATCACGTCGCGAATGTTTGTTTCGCCGACCGCAAGCATCACGGTCCGATCGATGCCGAGGGCCATGCCGCCATGAGGCGGCGCGCCATGGTCTAGCGCTCTCAGGAAAAACCCGAAGCGCTCATCGATCTCCTCGTCGCTCAGGCCCAGCATTGAAAAGACCTTGCGCTGAGCCTCGGGCTCATGAATGCGGATGGATCCGCTTCCCAGCTCGAATCCATTGAGCACCAAATCGTAGTGCTGCGCCCGCATGCTCAAAGGATCGTCCTCCAAGAGGCCCCACTGATCGTCGTTCGGCGCGGTGAACGGATGGTGAGAAGAAACGATCGCACCGCTTTGTTCGTCGCGCACGAACAGCGGGAAGTCGGTAACCCAGGCGAACGCGAACTCCTGCGGTGAACGCAGCTTGGCGCGTTCTCCGATTTCATTGCGCATGCGTCCGGCGGCTGCCAGCGCTGGATCGCGTACATCGGCAAAAAGCAGTATCGCGTCACCGGCTTGCGCCGAGGTCGCACGGCGCAGGGCGTCAACCGCGGCGCCGTCGAGAAAACGCGCGATAGAACTTTTCAAACCGTCAGTTCCCAAGGCGATCCATGCCATTCCCTTGGCGCCATGAAGTTTGGCGACTTCGGTCAGCGCATCGAACTCACGCCGCGAGCGTGCGCCACCACCCGGGTAGCGCAAGGCGACGATGCATCCTTGTTCGCTTTGTGCCACCGAGCGAAACGCAGCAAATTCCGAACTGCCGAAAATTTCCGTCACCTCGGCCAGTTCCAAGCTAAAACGTAAATCCGGTTTGTCAGTACCATACCGCTGCACTGCGTCGCGATGACTCAATCGCCCAAAAGGACCGGGAAGTTCGATTCCGAGCGCCGTTCTCCAAACCCTCTGCATGCACGCTTCCACGAGGGCAAGGACCTGTTCTTGGGTACAGAACGACATTTCAACGTCGAGCTGGGTGAACTCCGGTTGCCGGTCAGCACGCAAGTCCTCATCCCGGAAGCAACGCGCGATCTGCATATAACGTCCGAAACCGGCAATCATAAGAATCTGCTTGAGCAGTTGCGGCGACTGGGGCAGCGCGTAAAACGTCCCAGCATGTAAACGACTGGGCACGAGATAGTCGCGCGCTCCCTCGGGGGTTGATTTAATCAGCGAGGGCGTTTCGATCTCCAAGAATTTTTGAGCATCGAAAAAGTCGCGCATCGCTTTGATCATCTTGTGCCGTACGGTGATATTCCGCTGCAAGCGTGGGCGGCGCAAATCCAAGTAGCGGTACTGCATGCGCAGGTTTTCGTCGATTTCCTCGTCTCCCCAGATCGGAAATGGAGGCGTGATCGAGCGGCTATATACGGCGAGTTCATCCGCGCTCACCTCAACTTCTCCGGTCCCCAAACGTGCGTTTTCCGTTCCTACCGGTCGGCGACGAACAGTCCCTCGGACGGACACGACATCCTCGCTACGCAGCGTCTCCGCTAACGCGAAGCACTCCTTGTGAGGGTTGAAGGTAATCTGCGTTATTCCGTCGCGATCGCGCAAGTCGACAAAAACAAGACCGCCGTGGTCCCTTCGACGGTTTATCCAGCCATTGAGCGCAACGCTCTGTCCTTCGTCAGCAATGCGAAGATCGCCGCACGAGTGCAGGACCGACTGTCTGTGCGGCAGAGTTATTCTGCCAACGCGGCTTTGATACCCGAGACGTAATGATATTGCTGCACGAGGTTGCGCGCAAATTTGGATCCGGGTGCTCGCTCGTCGAACCAGTGCAATACGCGCGGGGTGCACCGCAAAACGCTGTGAAGTCCGAGGGAAAGCGGCGTCATGCCGAGTTGTGCTTGCACCGAAAACCTGGGATGCTTGCGATAAAAGCGTACCGTCGAGCGCCCTGCCAGTTCCATGCGTCCTTTTTGCTCGCTATGTGGAACAGGATGCCAGTGGTAATTCACGGCATCGGGCTCGTATCGAATCGTAATGCCTGCTTGCGCGAGACGAAAGCCCAGTTCCAAATCCTCGTGTCCATATCCGGTAAAGTCTTCATCAAAACCGCCGATTTGCTGCAGGTCCGCTCGACGTACCGATGCATTTCCCGTCAGGAAGTACAGCCAACGTAACGTTTTCCGCGACGGTGGATGCAGCGGGCGGCGCATCGCGGGGTTCTCTCGCTGCACGAGATAGTCATCGTACGACTTTACTTGAAGTTCTAAACCAACGACCGCAATGGCGGCTTGACGGCGGTGATGCTCGAGGTGATGCGAAACTAATTCGCGGGAAGCAATGATGTCAGCGTCGGTGAACAGGACCACATCCCCTCGAGCCGCTGCGATACCGGCATTTCGTGCCATCGCGCGACCGCTATACGGTCCAGGCAAATGGCGCACCGCACCGTGTTCGCGCACGACTTCGGCCAAATATTCCTTCGTCCCGTCGTTTGAATTCGAGTCGGCGACAATGATCTCAAAAGTTCCGGGCACTATGTCTTGATTCAATAGCGAGGGGATTACACGCTGCAGCGTATCCAGACGGTTATAGGTGGGAATAACGATGGAAACTTCAATCATGCAATAACGTCGACACGGCGCGAACGACCCGGGTGCGAAGTGACGCGAGCGACTCCTCGCCCGCATCGGCGGGTTTTTGGATGAGTACGCTCGGCACCCCGTACGGCGCCCACTCTTGGGAACTCAATCGGAAGTACCGATGTTCGAAGGCCACCACCGTTGGCCTGCGCACGGCACTGGCAAGATGGGTGGCGGCCGTGTCTACGGTGACGACGCAAGCGCTTTTCTCGAAGAGCGCTGCCCACTGGTGGAACGTCAAATGCTCCGCCACAGCATCGGCCACGCGGGAGTCGCGCACGAATGCAGCGGCCTGCGCGCATTCGGCTCCGCTAGTGACAACGAGCGGACGATCCAAGGTCTTCAGAGCGCCCAAGAGTTCCAGCGTACTCCCCAGGGTACTGCCCTCTCGCAGCCAGCGCTGCGCCAAATGGAACGAAATCGCGCCACTTGGAAACTCAGATACGAATTGCCGGTCCTCGTCATCGATGTCGACTCGTAACTCGCTGACGCGACGGTGCGCACCCGCGAGCCCCACCAAGTCAATGAGTTCGTTTACTTCATGACGCACGTGCCGGTGTGGATTGCGTTCGCTCAGATACGGGTCGGCCTGGGAAAGAGCCAATCTGCTCAAGTCGCGCCACGCCGTAGCGCGGGCGAAATAGCGCCGCGCGTACGTGTAGCCAAGCCGCAACGGTG
>JALZBG010000059.1 GCA_030947645.1 Vulcanimicrobiota bacterium
ATCTGGGACGGATCCGGCAGCATCGCTGAAGGTTGCGCAGCGCGGGGTTGCGATATCGCAAGACGTGGAAACGTTCAATGCGTTAGGAACGGCTCAAATGGCCGCCAAGGATTACCCCGCCGCCGTCGCGTCTTTTGAGAAAGCGCGTAGCATGGCCGCCTCGGTTCCTAAGCTCGACCGCAAAATAAAGCTTACGTTGGACGGCAATCTCATTACTGCGTACCTCAAGAACAACCAGCTTGATAAGGCGACCGGGGTCAGGCAAGAAGACGCCGCCATTGACACGAGCAGCGAGCTCTCAGCGCAGTTCGTTGCGTATTACCAACAGCAAAGTCGCGACTACGACGCTGCAAAGAAGTACAACGAAGCGGTTGCGGCTTTGGAAGAAGCCGCCGCTGCTTCTCCCAAGTATGCTGTCACAAACTACGCCAATGCCTCGTTTGAGATGACAAGGCTGGATAAACCCGACTTCGACCGGATGAAAGTAGATGCCGATAAGGCGCTGGCAATCGACCCGAATGACCCCCTAGCGAACTTTGCGGAGGGCGTTGCTCTGGCGAACATAGCGAACAAGAACAATGACGCTGCGAAGAAGAAGCAGGCTCTGGATTATCTGAATAAAGCTGATGGCGAGGCGAAGGCAGCGACGGGTCCAAACAGCGCTGCCTTGGTCAAGAACATCGAGGATGCTATTAAAGCCTTTACGACGACGGGCAAGTCATAACACACGAGGAAAAGCTGTGAGCGTGGGCCAATAGGCTGGCCTTCACGGCGTGAACCTGCCGGGAGTTTAGAGGCCAACGGCACATAACGTCCCATCATTGGAGGGGTCGAAATATAGTGGATATCTTCAGCGGTTTTTTTTCCTTCATCAAAGCGGGCGGACCAGCGATGTGGGCTCTTCTGGTGTGTTCGATCGTCGCAGTCGCGATCGTCATCGAACGGTTGGTTTTCTTCGCCCAGCAGCATGGAGACACCAAAGGACTGCTTCGCGCGATCGGTCAGAGAATACAGGCTGACGATATGGAAGGCGCAAAGAGTGTGTGCAATTCCAACAAAGGCATGCTCCCGCGCATACTCGAGTTCGGCTTAGAGCGCGGTGAAAAGAACCGCGCGGATATTACCGACGCTTTGTCAATTGCGCTGATGGAGCACTTGAATTCTCTGGAACGCAATCTTGGCATTATTGGGACGATTGCGGTCATTGCGCCGTTCGTGGGGCTCTTCGGCACGGTGCTTGGTATCATCCGGGCGTTTCAAGACATCGCCATCAAGGGCAACTCGACGCCCGCAGTCGTGGCCGCGGGTGTCTCCGAGGCTTTGATCACGACGGCCGCCGGTCTCTTCGTGGCAGTCATCGCGGTTATTTTCTTCAATTACTTTAAGACGCGCATCAAGGCGTACAATCAAGAGATGATCGTTGCCGCAAATCAGCTTGCAGAGATGTTGCACTTTCACAACACCGGCGCACCCATCACCACAGAGATGTATCAACCGACGACCAATACCGCGCCCGTAGCAACGCGCACCTAGCCCTCCTATGTCGCTCCTTTCGGCGAAACAAGAAGACGAAGTGATGGCGGAGATCAACATCACGCCATTTACCGACGTATTGCTGGTACTGCTGATCATTTTTATGATCCTCGCCGCCCTTATTACGCCGCCCGGTTTCCAAAAAGAACTGCCGAACAAGACAAACAACAATCCGTCGGAGGAGCAAAAAAACAAACAAAACATCGAAGTTGACGTCAACAACCGGGGAGTTATCTTCGTCGATGGCAAGAGGAGCGACGAAGCTCACATTTATCTAGACATGCAAGAAGTCGCTCAAAAGAAACCGCATAAGCACGTGTCTATTGTAGCGGATGTTAAGGCGCCCTACGGACTGATCATTCGCATTCTCGATGCAGCTAAGATTGCCAATCTTGATGACGTCGGCTTCGTGACGTCGTAGCGTGGAGGTTCACTAGTGGCCGTTTCCACAGGGCAAGGTGAAGAAGAGGTGATGTCGACCATCAACATCACTCCGTTTACCGACGTATTGCTGGTTCTGCTCATTATCTTCATCATTCTGGCCTCCGTCACTAAAGAACCAAAACTTCCCAATGCGAAAAATCGGGATAAAGTACAACCGTCACAAATTGTGGTCATTATCGATAAGGACAATAACATTCAAATTGGTTCGACCACAGTCACCGCAAACGAAGCGTCCGATCAATTTAAACAATTGCAAGAGAACACCGGTCATCGCTTCAAAAGCGTAATCATTAAAGCTGATCCAAAGTCGAACTACGGTACCATTCTGCGGGTGATGGACGCCGCAAAGTCGCAGGATCTCACCAACTTCGGCCTAGCGAACAAAGTGGAGGGTGCGAAGAGCTTGTAATGGCATCCGCAGCGCCAAACAGACCCCGCACTCCGGGTGACCGCGTAAAGAATTTTCTGGGCTGGGCCTTCGTAATTTCGTTTGCCGTCCACCTGTTGGGTGGCCCGCTGATTCCGTGGAAACAAACGCACAGCGAAGAACAGCAAGTCGAAAAAGTATCCGTCACAAAAAAGATCAAGGTGAAACCCCCGACGCCGCCTCCACCGACGCCGACTCCACCGCCACCGACCCCGCCACCCAAGAGTACACCTCCACCGGTGCATTCAACTCAACCGCCACCGCAGCCAAAACTGAAGGTGGAGCCGCCAAAAACCAAAAGCAACAATGCTGGGACGACCTCGTCCGAAAGCAAATATAACGTGACCAAAGGGTCACAAAACGGTGTTCCCACGGGCGTAAAGAATGCGCCGCCGGCCGCTCCCGCCGCGGCGGCGGCGAAAGTCCCGGTATCGACGCCGCCTCCACCGACGCCGACGCCGAAACCGGCGTGCGCGGTCCCCAATTCGGAAGCCGTTGCAACTAACAAGTATCAGCCTGAAACTCCGGAGATCGCCAAACAGGCAGGCGCTACCGGTACGGCGGAGGTCGAGGTGTCGCTTTCAGCAGGCGGGAGCGTGACCGGTACCTCGATTCTGAAGACGACCGGCAACTCGGCACTCGACACGGAAGCGCTTAAGGCGGCTCGCATGTCATCGTATTCTCCCAAGAAAGAAAACTGCGTTCCGGTGGCTGGAGACTATAAGTTCGTCGTCGAGTTTCAGTAGCGCTGTAGCACATAGGTCCGTACAACAAAGGGAGGCGTTTCAGTCGACGGGAGACGCCTTTTTCATACGCCCATGAGCAAACGGCGTTCCCGCCGATTCTTACTTGCCGCGCTGATTCTCTCGCTCATTGTGCACCTCGCGGGCGGCCGGTTCATCCATTGGCCGCAAGTTCAGCGCGAGGAATCAGTCGAGCGCGTATCGCTGAGTAAGCGTTTGATCTTGCATGCGCGCCCGCATAGCAGAACTCGTCAACGCGTCCCCCGCAAAGTTGGGAGTATAGCGGCGGCAGCGCCCCACAAACCTATCATAGCCGTGCATGGTGCGACGGGACAGCACCCGGCCACAGGCGCTAAGACTTCGCCCGCTCACGCCCAAACGAGCCCGCGCGCGTTCAGAACGCCTCCCCCTTCGCCCGCCGCGCCGGCTAGGGCGGTTCCGTCTGTACTCTCCCCGGTTATCGGGGGCTGCACGCAGCCGAACCAACCGGCAGCCATCGTCGAAAAAGCGGTGCCGGTCATTTCCAAAAGCGCGCGAGAGGCGGGGACTCGCGGGGTTGCTCGAGTGCGGGTAATTATCTCTGCCGACGCCACCGTAACCGACGCGAAGTTGACGGATTCATCCCAAAACCGCGAGTTGGATCTCGAAGCGCTAGGCGCTGCGCGGGCAAGCACCTACAGCCCGGCGACGGCAAACTGCAAGCCCGTAGCCGGCGAAACGGAATACGCCGTGGAGTTCGTGCCGTTTTGAAGGTGTCCGAGTAAGCCGCTCGTAACAGGCGGTTCGTGACTGTGATGCAAGCGATTTTCCTTGCTGTTTTACAAGGAATTAGCGAGCTATTTCCGGTCAGCAGTCTCGGGCATACCGTTCTTATTCCTTCGCTGTTGCGCTGGACGGTCGATCGGCGCGACCCCACCTTTTTAGCGTTCATCACCGTCTTGCATTTGGGCACGGCCATCGCGTTAATCTTTTTTTACTGGCGCGAATGGCGGGCGATAGTGAGCGCGTTTTTCCAAAGCATCATCCGCGGACGCTTGAGCGACAAGCGCGAAGAACGGATTGCATGGCTGCTGGTAGCAGGAACGATTCCGGTCGGAATATTGGGAGTGTTTCTTCAAAAGCCGGTGTCGGCGTTGCTGGCATCGCCAACCCCGGTAGCGATCTTTCTCATGCTCAACGCACTCATTATGTTCTTGGGCGAGTTTCTGCGCAAGCGACAGCATGAAGTCCAGGCAAAACGCTACAAGGCGCTGGAAGAAATCAATTGGAAGAACGGCGCTCTGGTGGGAGTGGCCCAGTCGCTGGCGCTACTGCCGGGTATCTCACGATCAGGATCCTCCATTGTCGCTGGTTTGCTCATGGACCTCACCCACGAAGACGCGGCGAAGTTCTCTTTTCTTTTGGCGACGCCGGTCATTTTTGCGGCAAACGCACTGGAAATTCCGGATTTACTCGGACCCAACGTTCACTTGGCCTTACTGCAATCTATCCTAGGGTGTATCATTTCCGGAATCACTGCCTATCTGTCCGTCGCATTTCTAACAAAATACTTCCAGACGAATGACCTGCGCCCGTTTGGCTGGTATTGCTTGCTTTTTGGGGCGCTATGTTTTCTACTCGTTCGAATGGGAGTTATGTCATGAAATTGCTAGCACTGATCGCAGCTATCGTTTGTTTCGTGGTAGCGGTCCTTTACTGGTCGGGAGGCAAACTGGTCCCCGCATTGGGGATGGATGGCCAGCACCATCTCAAACACGGGATCTTGTTTCTCATCTTGGGAGCACTCGCGCTAGTCTGGATGCGCTTCGCATCGAACGACGCGACGCGCCGTGTTTAGGCACCTAGATGCGACCGGTTCGCTTTCCATGGTGAACGTATCCGCGAAGGCGGCGACTGTGCGTGAGGCGTGCGCGCAGGCGTGTGTTCGCATGCCGTCCCATATTCATAGAGCCTTGCGTGAGGCGACGTTGGCCAAAGGTGACGCGTTGGTTGCAGCGCAGCTCGCGGGAATTTTAGCCGCCAAACATACTGCGTCGCTTATTCCGCTGGCTCATCCCATTGCGCTCAGCCACGTGGAGGTCACGTTCCACTGGCGAGAACCGGGGATGTTAAGCGTTGAGGCCGTTGCGCAGACCACTGCGCAAACCGGTGTTGAGATGGAAGCCATGGTAGCTGCAAGCGTTGCCGCACTCACCATTTATGACATGACCAAGTCGCTCGAGAAAGGTGTCGTTATTGAGAAAGTGCGCTTGCTGCGCAAGAGCGGCGGCAAAAGCGGCACTTGGAAAGCGCCGCGGTGAGCTATACCGCCGCCGTTATCGTATTGTCGGATCGTGCGGCCGCCGGCACGCGCACCGACCAATGTATCCCGGTTGTGCGGGAAATGTTGGGAGGATTATTCGAGATCGAGCCCGCGCTCATTTTGCCGGACGAACCGGCATCGCTGCAGGCGAAATTGATAGAACTTGCCGATGCCAACCGTGTCGAACTGATACTGACCAGCGGCGGCACCGGTCTCTCACCGCGCGACCGAACGCCTCAGGCGACTTCAGCCATACTTGATTATGACGTTCCCGGCATACCGGACGCGATGCGTGCGGCTTCGGTAGGCCACGTTAAGACGGCGATGCTTTCGCGCGCCGTCGCGGGGGTGCGCAACAAGACGCTGATTGTGAACCTGCCGGGCAACCCCAACGCCGTTCGAGACTGCCTACACGCCATCGCACCAGCGTTGCCCCACGCCCTGGAACTCCTCCGGGATACCCTGTCTGAAGGGTAAAATATCACTGGTCCGCGGTCCGCTGCCTTGGAACTCTTGCCGCGACTTTGTGGTATAAGTGCAGGAGATGGACTTTAGAGGCGCGTGCGCGTACCTGCTTGGCACGATTAATGAAACGGTGTCGCGTCGCGTGCCCTACCGCTTGGAGCGAATGCGCGCGTTCTTGCGCGAGCTCGGCGACCCTCAAGACCGCTATCCCACTATCCACGTTGGCGGCACGAGCGGAAAGGGTTCCACCGCAACGATGATCGCCGCCGCATTGAGTGCCGCCGGCAAACATTGCGGACTACATACCAAACCGCATCTCGCGTCGATGACCGAGCGCGCACGAATCGATGGCGTCGCGATCTCAGAAGAAGCTTTCGCAGAAACCCTGACCGACATGTTGCCGGCAATCGCACGAGTATCTTCGGAATATAGCAAGCCTTCCTACTACGAAACGCTCTTGGCGCTGGCCTTCGTACACTTCGCTAGCCGGCGCGTGGATGTGGCCGTGATCGAAGTGGGACTTGGCGGTACTCTCGACGGCACGAACGTCATCACCCCGAAAGTCAGTATCATTACCAATGTGGGGCTGGACCACATGGATGTATTAGGCTCGACGGTGGAGGAAATCGCCGCCGACAAAGTTGGGATCGCAAAAGCGGGCGTTCCTTTGGTGAGTGCCGTTCGCGGTACAGCGCGACCGGTAATTGAAGACGGAGCAATTCGAGCGGGCGCGCCGTTTCTGAGCGTGGACGATCTTGTTCGGGTTCTTCCGGCATCGGGCCACCGTTATGGGCAGGCGTTCGCGGTAGAAACGCCCGCAGGCACGTACGACATTCGCCTTCCGGTTCTCGGGTTGTTCCAGCAGACCAACGCGGCGACGGCAATACTTGCTCTCGAACAGTTGCCCGATTCGCTGCGTCCGCAGCGGCATGACGTTGAAAAAGGACTGGCCCGCGTGATGTTACCCGGCCGTATGGAATTTTTTCCCTCGCATCCCAGCGTCGTCTTCGACGTAGCTCACAATGCTGATAAAATGGGTCAGCTCGTTGCGTCGTTGCGCGAGACGTTCGAGGGAAAGCGCTTTTCGTTTGTCGTCGCAATCGCGCAGAGCAAAGACGCGCGTGGAATTCTAAGCGCCCTCGCGACATTACCCGGCTCGTTTACGTTCACATCCTTTGAAGTACCAGGCCGCGCAGCGGTGAAACCGCAGCGACTGGTTAGCATCGCCGAAGACCTCGGAATTTGGGGCCGTGCCGTAAACGATCCCGTCGAAGCGCTCGCCATCGCCCGCCGCAATGCCGACGCCTCGGAGGTGGTAGTCATTACCGGATCCACCTTCGTTGTAGCGGATTTGCGCGGTTGGTGGCTTGACAACGTCAGTTCACAAGCTTCGGCATAGCGTGCGTCCCGGCGCCCGTTCGCGCGGGGCGCTGCGCATCAGGGACGCCGAGTTGGTATGGGGCGAGCGCACGTATTTGATGGGAATCGTCAACGCCACGCCCGATTCATTTTCCGGCGACGGAACACCCGAAAGCACGCAAGCCATTGCACGTGCCCTCTCGCAAGCCGGCGGCGGCGCCGACGTCATCGATATCGGCGCAGAGTCGACGCGCCCCGGACATACGCCGGTCGAAGAACGGCTCGAACTTGAGCGTTTGCTGCCCGTTATTCGCGGAGTTCGCGAGCAACTCGGAAACGGCTCGATTATTTCCGCAGACACCTTCAAGCCGGCAATCTTCCGCGCGGCGTATCATGCCGGCGCAGATATCCTTAACTCGGTATGGGGGCTGGACGATGCGTTGCTGGCCGCCGCCGTGGAATGCAACGTGCCGGTGGTAATCATGCACAACAAAGCGGTGCCTGTGTACGAGGGCCATGTGGTCGATGAGGTGATTGCCTTTCTCGATCACGCAGCGGCACGCGCAAACAACGCTGGAATATCGCAAGATCGCATTATCCTGGATCCTGGAATCGGTTTCGGCAAATTGCCGGATCACAATCTGGCGATTCTCTCCGCATTGCAACGGATCGTTCAATTGGGATTCCCCACTTTGCTGGGCAGTTCGCGCAAATCCACTATCGGCAAAGTTACCGGAAGGCAACCCTCTGAGAGGACCTACGGCACGGCAGCGACCGTTGCACTAGCTGTGGCCGCGGGAATAGACATCGTTCGCGTTCACGATGTGTCGGAGATGCGCGATGTGGTGCGTATGAGTGATGCAATCGTGCGCGGCTGGCGTCCGCCGGATTGGACCTAATCGAGCTGCGCGGTATCCGCGCGCAGGGTAAGCACGGCGCCACTGCGCAAGAGCGCGAAGAGGCGCAGCTCTTAGCGGTTGACGTTCGTGTGCACCTCGATTTATCGCCCGCCTCGCGCAGCGACGAACTGACGGACACGGTGGACTACGATACAGTGCATCAATCGATAGTGCGCATCGTCGCTGAACGATCCTACGATCTCTTGGAGCGCCTCGCGGCCGAACTCCTCGATTCCATTTTCGCCGATACGCGAATTGCTGCCGCTCATGTACGCATCGCAAAGCCGAGTCGCTTGGCGGGAGCAACGCCGGCCGTAACCTTATACCGCAAGAATCCGTTTTTTACAGGAACGTGGCCTTAGCTCGCATCGGGATAGGGTCGAATTCGGATCACTCAAAAACTTCGGTCCTGCGCGCAATTGAGGCTCTCGCGGGGCTCGGCACGATAGCGGCGCGCTCAACGTTGTACCGAAGCAAGCCATGGGGACGTTCGCAACAGCCCGACTTCATCAATGCTGCCGTTCTTTTGGAGACGTCGCTTTCGCCGCACGGGTTACTCGATGCCCTTAAAATGCTTGAAGCGCAGCTTGGCCGGCGACCGACGTATCGGTGGGGACCGCGTGAAATCGATTTCGATATCCTAGTGTATGACGATGTGCGCCTGTGCGACAGTAGCTTGACGCTGCCTCACCCGCACTTGTTTGAGCGTGCGTTCGCCCTAGTACCGCTGGCCGAAATCGAGGAACGATACGTCCCGTTTCGAGACGCGCTCCCGGCAAGCGCGCTCGCTGAGGTTGAAGCTCTACAATAATCCACGCGGGAGCCGAACGCTGCGGGACGGAAAGGCAAACAGCCGATGAGCGAAAACGCTTCAGAAGATCCGCAGCCTGCGCTGAGCGGGCCAATCACAAGCCGCTTGCGCGCCTTGGCAAAAGCCTTTTTGCAAACCGATCTTGTGCGTTTGCGGGTCTGCGACGATCAAACGGAAGTCGAGATGCGCCGGGCTGCGGAACGACCGCAGGCTCCCGAACCCTCTGTGGCTGCGCGTAACGGCGCCGCTGATATCGTTCCGGAACCCAAAAGGTATGATTTCGTCGCCTCCGATATCGTCGGCATCGTGCATTTGACAAGGCCTGTGGTGGTTGAAGGCTCGACCCTGGACGGGGACCGAGAATTGGCCTACGTTGAGGCACTTGGCATTCGCAATTCCGTGCGCTCGCGGGGAGCGGGCCGCATCGTTGAAGTGCTGTGCAAAGATGGCGAGGCGGTTGACTACGGCCGGCCCTTGTTCGCAATAGACCGAGCACGCTAGTGAAACACGTGTATCACTACGTGTACCGCCCCACAAATGCCGCGACCATCATTTGCCGCGTTTTGCGTCACGTCATTTACGAGGCGGTACACTAGATGTTTCGTAAAGTTCTCATTGTCAATCGCGGTGAGATTGCGCTTCGCATTAACCGGGCGTGTCAAGAACTTGGCGTCGCAACCGTCGCAATCTTTTCTGAGGCCGATCGTGGTTCGCTGCACGTACGCCATGCCGACGAAGCATTTTGCGTGGGACCGGGGCCCGTTGCCCGATCGTATCTGAACATCCCAAACATCATTTCAACCGCGTTGATTTCAGATGCCGATGCCGTTCATCCGGGCTATGGGTTTCTTGCGGAAAACGCCCGCTTTGCCGACATCTGTGCAGATCATGGGCTGACCTTCATCGGGCCGTCGGCTTCAGTCATTGCTGCGATGGGCGACAAGGCTACCGCGAAGCGGCTCATGCGCGAAGCTGGTGTTCCCGTCACGCCGGGCTCGGAGATTTTAGCTTCCGCGGATGACGCGCGCCATGCGGCGGATCAGCTTGAATATCCCGTCATGCTGAAAGCCACGGCGGGCGGCGGTGGAAAAGGTATGCGCGAAGTCGTGGAACCCGAGCAGATGGACCATGCCTTTGCGACGGCGCAAGCGGAAGCCGAAGCCAACTTCAAAGACGGGCGCCTTTACAT
>JALZBG010000060.1 GCA_030947645.1 Vulcanimicrobiota bacterium
GATCGAAACCGAAAATGTCCGTGGGACGGTTGGCGGCCATCCCGCTCTCTCGCTCTGTTCTGGCCAAGTTTCTCATGCGTGCACACTCCTGAAATCTGGTATCATGCGACTTTGTACTGATATTTTAATCTTGGTTAGCACTCTCGTCAAGAGACTGCTAAGACCTTCCGCCAAGGGGGTGTAGATATCTCTGCCGTTGCTCCATCGCTGGTGCGCGCGCTGCCCGGGGCGAGCCGAACTCTCGCCGAGCTGCTGCGACGGCTCTCTGAGCACCGCGGTGGCTTCGCGCTGCACGAAACGACGGCGGGTGCCCGTCCCTACCTATTGGCGGCATTATATCGTTCGCTCCGGGGTCAGATGCTGGTCGTTGTTCCCACCGCCGACGTTGCCGAACGCACGTTCGCCGACTTGCTCTATTACATGAGCAATAGCGAGCCGCAAAACGTCGCCTTGCTGCGCCCACGTGAAGAAACCGTGGGATCCCTTGAAAGCCCTTCCGAGCGCAGCGCGCGGATGACTCTGTTGCATGACTTGTGCGAAGGCCGTCCGAGACTGGTCGTCGCTCCGCTCGCGGCATTGCGTCAATACGTCGTCCCGCCGGAAGCGTTTTCTGCACGCACCTTCACAATGAGAGCCGGGCACGATGCCGGGTGGGATGCAACGCAAGAGAAGCTGTATCAGGTGGGCTACCGGCGCGTCGACGTTGTCAGCGCGGCGGGCGAGTACGCGGTTAGGGGCGGCATACTGGATGTTTTCGCAGCAACGGAAGATGCGCCAACACGCATCGAATTTTTCGGCGAGCGAATCGAGAGTATTCGGCCGTTCGAGGTGCAGTCGCAACGCAGCAGCGGTGAACTCGAAGTCCTGACCGTTGCGCCGTGGAGCGAAATTCCCCGCAATGAAGCGGTCCGACGGCGCGTTATGCAGCGCTTTGAGGGGCCGGCAAATGTTGCGTCGGCGCTTCGAGCATACCTTGACAGTGGTGCTGAGATCCCCGAAGCATGGCTTCCACTTGCCTTTGAAGATCGCTGTACGGTGCTCAACCACTTCAACGCGCAGGCAACCATCGTTTTAGAAGAGCCCTCCATGCTGGCCACGATCGAACGCGCTCTGGACGAAGAGCGTTCGCGCGAGGAGCAAGTTCTGTTGGCCGGAGTCCACTCCGGAGAGCTCGCCGTCGACGATGCGGAGATCAGCGAAGTGCTGCTAGCGGAAGTAACCGCACCGCGTCCAAATTTGGCCGATCTAGCGCAAGACTTCGCGCGCCGTTGCGTCCTTTCGTTGCCCGGCGCCATCGAGGGCGCCGTCGCACAGCCATGGTTGCCGCGTATCGTCGAATCCTTTGTGCTTGAAACGCAACCCGTCGAACACTTCAATCGGCAAATCGAAATGTTCGTGAGCCAAGTTCGCGAGTGGTCGCGAAGCGGGGATACGGTCGTCCTGATCAGTTCGGGCGCCTCCCGCCTAGCAGACTTGCTGAACGGCGCCGGCGTGAGCATCGAGCGCGGCGGCATTGACAGCGCGGCAGTCGCGAGCGCCGCCCATGCGGGTCGCGTTCTCATCGACCAAGGCAATATCGAAACAGGCTTTGCCATCCCCGGCTTGCGGTTGCACGTACTTGGCGATCGTGAGATGTACGGCCAGCCGCCGCGGCGCGCGAAATTGCGCGCGGTCAAGGAAGGCGTCCCGGTAACCCTGGCCGATTTGCGTGTCGGCGATTACGTCGTGCACGCGGTTCACGGCATCGGGCAGTACCTGGGGTTGCGCACGGAAACCATCCTCGGCGCAACGAGCGACTATCTAGATTTGCGATACGCCGGTACTGACCGCATGCTCGTACCGGTAACGCAAATGCACCAAGTCACAAAATACAGCGCAAGTGAGGGCGCTGCGCCGCGGCTCTCCAAGATGGGCGGCGCGGACTGGTTGCGCGCCAAGGGCCGTGTTTCAGCAGCCCTCGCAAAGATCGCGGATGGCTTAGTGGAGTTATATGCGGAGCGCGAAACGGCGCCGGGTCACGCGTACCCTCCTGACACGCCATGGCAAGCAGAGCTGGAAGAATCGTTCCCGTACGAGGAGACGCCCGATCAAGAGAAGGCAATCGTCGAGACAAAAGCCGACATGGAGCGCCAGCGCGCCATGGACCGCCTGGTTTGCGGCGACGTCGGCTACGGCAAAACCGAAGTTGCGATCCGAGCGGCTTTTAAAGCAGTCGCGGATCATCGTCAAGTCGCAGTCTTGGTGCCGACAACGCTGCTCGCAGCCCAGCATTTTCGGACGTTCAGCTCGCGTTTTGCGGCTTTTCCAATGCGGATCGAAGAACTCTCACGTTTCAAATCCAAAAAAGAACAACAGCACATCCTCAAAGACCTTGTGGACGGCAAAGTCGACATCGTCGTTGGAACACATCGGCTGTTGCAAAAGGATGTACTTTTTGCAGACTTGGGTTTAATCGTCGTCGATGAGGAACAGCGCTTTGGCGTCATGCATAAAGAGCGCCTCAAGCAGATGCGTGCATCCGTGGACGTGCTGACCCTGTCGGCAACGCCAATCCCACGCACGCTGCAAATGTCGTTGCTCGGCGTACGCGATCTTTCCCTCATCCAAACGGCTCCGAAAAACCGGATGTCGATCAAGACGGTTGTTGTGCCCGCAAGCGATGCCGTAGTTCAGCACGCGATGAGCAGCGAAATCGATCGCGGCGGCCAAGTCTATTACGTTCACAACCGCATAGAGACTATCCACGGAATCGCTCGGGCCTTGCAACAACTCATGCCAAAGGCGCGAATTGCTATCGGTCATGGACAGATGACTGAAGCGGAGATCGAGCCCATTATGAGCCGCTTCATCGAGGGTGAAATCGACGTTTTAGTTTCGACAACGATCATTGAAAACGGCATCGACATCCCCAACGTCAACACCATCATTGTAAACGATGCTGACAAATTCGGACTGGCACAACTCTACCAACTGCGTGGGCGGGTTGGCCGCTCCAACCATCAAGCTTACGCCTATTTGTTGTACCAGTCACACAAAGTGCTTAGCGAGGAAGCGAAATCACGCTTGGAGGCCATACGAGAATTCACCCATTTGGGTAGCGGCTTGCAAGTCGCCATGCGCGATCTGGAGATTCGCGGAGCGGGGAACTTACTGGGGGCGGCGCAATCGGGATTCATCGGTGCTGTGGGATTTGACACGTATTGCCAGCTATTGGCCGAAGCCATCGCACAGCGCAAGGGGCAAGCCGTCGAATTGAAAGACAAGCGCGAAGCCGTAATCGACGTAAAGCTCGACGCATTTATCCCGAATGAGTACATCCCGCAAGTCTCACAAAAAATCGCGGTCTACCAACAACTTGCCAACGCGCGACGGGAATCCGACGTGGAAGAAATCGCCGCAGGCGTCAAGGACCGTTTTGGACCGATGCCGCAAGCGCTCCTCAACCTCGTAGAAATAACAAAATTGCGTGCTATCGCCCTTGCGAAGGGGGTTACCCGCGTTGTCGTCGATGAGCGGCGACTCACGTTGGGTGTGGGTAGCGCCTTCGCGCTTTCACCCAGTGCAATTCCGAAGTTTCAGTCGCTTACGAAAAATCGCTTCCGCTTTGGCGACGGCAAAGTGTTGGTGGACCTGCCCGGTAAGAACAAAGAGGAATGGTTTGGGCTCTTGCGCGGGCTGCTGGAAGCGATGTAGTTGTGAGTGGCCGGGAAGGCTCCTCGCCGCCGGGCCCCGAATTGCGGGGTCGGTTGTGGAGCTACGCCCTCCATGCTTTTGTGCATCCTTTTCTATGATCCTGGAGTGATAATGCCCAAAGCCCACCGCATTCTAGCGGGCCTTGCGACAGCTGCCTTTGCCCTTTTGCTCACCGCCTGTTCGAGCGGTGGCGGTGGTAACATCGCTGCCGTCAACGGTGAAAAGATATCCCGCTCCGACCTCGAGAACAAACTCGACGCAAGCCCCCAGGCGAAGCAAATCCTCGGCTCCCTTGTGCAAGGGATGTTGGTCGAGCAATATGCGAAAGACAATCACATTGACATTCCGGAAGCTGACGTCGACAAGAAAGAAAATGAAATAAAAGCCCAGTACGGTGCGCAGTTCGATCAACTGCTCAAGTCCAAAGGCCTTACGGAAGCCGACGTGCGCCGGCTGATCCGCCAGCAATTGATCGTCGACCGCGCCGTTGGTAAAGACATCAAGATCAGTGACGCACAAGTGAACGAGTTTTTCAAGAAGAATCACGCGCAGCTGGATAAGCAACCGCAAGTTCGCGCCCGCCATATTCTGGTTCCGGACATCGGAAAAGCCAACCAAGTCGAACAAAAGCTGAACAGTGGCGCGAAGTTTGAAGACTTAGCCAAGCAATACTCTACCGACCCCGGCAGTAAAGATAAGGGCGGCGAACTCGGGATGTTCAAGAAGGGCTCAATGGTGCCGAGCTTCGAAGCGGTGGCCTTCACCATTCCCATCGGGCGGATCAGCAAGCCAGTCAAATCGCCGTTCGGCTACCATATCATTCAGGTCGAAGAACGTCAAAACGGTCAAAAGGCAACCCTGGCTTCATCGCGCTCTCAAATTGTCGATCAATTGCGGCAGCAGCAGGAGGGACCATTGGTGGCCCCGTTCTTGAGTTCGCTGCAACAGAAAGCTAAAATTGAAGTGTATGACGACAAATACAAGGATGCGTTCCCCTCACCGCCTGCTGCTGCTCCGTCACCGGCCAAATAACTAAGAGCGAAACTCCTGAGCGCGGCGGCGGACTCGTCCCCCCCCGCCGCGAGGCGGCCACCGGCATGATGCTGCAAATCATTGGCCTTGGACCCGGCGATCCCGAACTGCTCACCCTCGGCAGCCTTAATGCTTTGCGTGCAGTGGGACGCGCCACCACGGTGCTTGCGCCGCCTGAACTGGCACAGTTTTTGGAATCGAACGGACTGGAACTGCTGCGCGACCGGGTAGCAGATCCAATGCTTTTCGTCCGGGGCAGCGCTGAAGAAGTCGACAGCTTCGTGAACCGTCTGGATGATCGAGACGTGGCCCTCGGCATTTTGGGAAATCCGCTCTCCGACTTTCCGGGATTACCGCTGCTGCTGCGCGCGCTTGAAGCTCGCAGCGTGCGCTGTCACATCGTGCCGGGAATGCCGCGCTCGACATTATCCGCCGCAATCGCCATGCCGCTGATTCCATTACCACCGGCGTCGTCGCATCACTCTTGGAACGATTTGGTTGAAATCATGGCGCGTTTGCGGCGTTCGTGCCCCTGGGACCGCGAACAAACGCACCGTTCGCTCGTCCCGTACTTAGTTGAAGAGACGTACGAAGTGGTGGACGCAATTGAAAATCAAAACGAAACGGAGCTTTGCGAAGAGCTCGGCGACCTGTTGCTGCAGATCGTTTTTCACGCGCAGCTTGCAACGGAAACCGGGAAGTTTTCCGTGGCCGACGTCGTGGACGCACTTTCGAACAAAATGGTCCGCCGGCACCCTCATGTCTTCGGCGATCAGGCGGTGGCAGACGTTGCCCAAGTGTGGCAAAATTGGGAACAGCTTAAAGCGCAAGAATCGGCAGGTCAAGCACGCAAGAGCAAACTTGATGGTATTCCCAAGGGCTTGGGTGCCTTGCAGCGAGCGCAAAAGATGCAAGACAAAGCAGCGCGCGTCGGTTTTGACTGGCCGGACGCGCGCGGGGTAACCAACAAATTGGCTGAAGAACTTGCAGAACTCGCGCAAGCCAGATTGAGTCCGCAGAGCGAGGCGCGTATTCGCGAGGAACTTGGCGATGTTCTTTTTACGCTCGTCAATCTCGCGCGTACCCTCGGCATCGATGGGGAAGGTGCGCTGCGCGAAGCCAACGAGAAATTTTACCGGCGTTTCGCGTTCATGGAAACGCGGGCCCTCAAAAGTGGGCGGGCGCTCAACGACATGTCGCTTGATGAGCTCGAGGAACTGTGGCAACTGGCGAAAATTCAAGCAGCCTGATTCGGCTGCGCATGAGCGCCCATGACGCTCATTATGGCGGTCATTTGATCGACGGTGCGCGAATGCTCGGACTCTTCGGCGATGTCGCTACAGAACTGTTGATCCGTCTTGACGGCGACGAGGGGTTGTTCGTTGCATACGATAAGGTGGAGTTTCTCGAGCCGGTTTATGCTGGTGATTACATTGAAGCCGAAGGTCGCATTGTGTCGGTCGGCAACACCTCCCGGCGAATGGAGTTCGAGGCACGCAAAATCATCGCGGCGCGCCCGGAAGTCAGTGAAAGCGCTGCCGATGTGCTCAAAGCTCCGCTCGTAGTCTGCAGGGCCTCAGGAACGTGTGTCACTCCCAAAGAAAAAAAACGCCGTTAGCATTGACCTGTCATGCCGAGCACCCCCCGTGTCATGCTGAGCCTGTCGAAGGACAGCATTTCGACTATACCATCCTTCGACAAGCTCAGGATGACATTCCGATCAGGATGACATTCCGATCAGGATGACATTCCGATCAGGATGACATTCCGATCAGGATGACATTCTGATCAGGATGACATCGCCGCTCGGGATGACATTCTGATCAGGATGACATCGCCGCTCGGGATGATATAGCTATGCGGCTTGATAAGTTCATGAAGGTGTCGCGACTCTCCAAACGACGAACTGAAGCGCATGAGGCATTGGTCTGCGGCCGGATCACCAAGTTAGATCGTACGCTCAAACCCGGCTACCAGGTGAAAGCGGGCGACGTTCTCACGATTCACTATGCTACCAAGTTCGTTACGGTGCGCGTCAGTCAAGTACCCGTGCGCGTCACGCCCGCGCTGAAGCCCGCGGACCTCTACGAAGTGCTCGAGCAACGAGCGGATGAGCCCTTGGACTGGATTTGACTACGTCCTCATTGTCAGGCGACACGAAAGACGCGCTCGCCCGAGACCTTCCCGAACCGGAGCATTGCCGTGCCGCGCTCTTGAACGGACTGGCGTGCTACAGCGCTGGGGGAAGAAACAGCTTTCAAACTCAGCGACTGGCCGTAGCACGGCTATTTTGGTCGTTGCTAGACAGACGTGAGGACCTGAGCATTCAAAAAGCAACCGGGGCCCGCCTATATCGGATTCCCACCTATCACATCGAACTTCCCTCGCGCCCCATGATCGCCAAACCGATTCTCAAATGCGACCGCCGCATGGAGGTGCGCGCAGCGTTTTTGGCCTGCGGATCGCTATCGAGCACGAGAAACGGATATCACCTGGAATTCAGCACCGCCGAGGAAGATCGCGCCGCCCGCCTTGCGCGAGTGCTTACTTCCCTGGGGCACGCGCCGAAACGCTCGGTGAGAAAACGAAAACCGGTGCTGTATTATAAGAATTTCGATGCCATCGCCGACTTATTGTCGTCGATTGGTGCTTTCCACGCAGTCCTACAAATTCAGGAAATGCACGCTTTCAAGGAAACCAAAAACCGCATCCATCGCTTGGTTAACAGCGAGGCAGCCAACGCGGAACGTGCGGCCACCGCGGGTGCAACCCAGCGGCGTATGATACATTACCTTCTCAGCGCCTACGGACTGCGTCACCTCGACCCCCCACTGCGCGAGATAGCGCAATTGCGCCTGGCGCATCCCGAGGAAACGCTGGCGGAGTTGGGCAAACGCTGCAACCCTCCGGCCGGGAAATCGACTGTCAATGGGCGGATCACTCGTCTAATCGATTTAACGAAACGCCTCCAAAACCGACTGCTTCAAGAGGGCCCGTCGCAGGTTCTCAGGTAAAGAATAGACCGCCACTAACAAGGAGTCATTCGTGCGCATTGGGATTAACGGCTTTGGCCGCATCGGTAGAAATTTTGCGAAAGCTCTCTTGGAACGTCACCCGCACATTGAAATTGCGGCGGTCAACGATCTCACCAGCGCCGCTGAATGCGCCCATCTTTTCAAATACGATTCGAATTACGGCTTGTTCGATGGAATGGTTTCGCATTCGGGAAATACGCTGACCATCGACGGCCGCCCCATCGCCGTTCATGCGGAACGCGATCCCGCGAAGCTGCCCTGGAAAGAAATGGGCGTTGAAGTTGTGATAGAATCAACCGGACTTTTCACCGATGCAGCCAAGGCGCGCGCGCATATCGACGGCGGCGGCGCAAAAAAGGTCATTATCTCCGCGCCTGCGACGGGCGAAGATGTAACGCTTGTGCTCGGCGTTAATACCGACGCATACGATCCGGAAGCGCATAACGTCATCTCCAATGCATCCTGCACTACCAACTGTCTGGCCACCGCGGTGAAACCCGTCGTGGATACCCTCGGTTGGAAGCGCGGTTTCATGTCGACCATTCATTCTTACACAAATGATCAGAATATTTTAGACGCTCCTCACAAGGATTTGCGTCGCGCGCGTAATGCTGCCACCAATATCATTCCTACGTCCACCGGCGCCGCGAAGGCCTTGTATTTGACGATCCCGCAAACTAAGGGAACGTTTGACGGTTTCTCCTTACGAGTGCCGACGCCGACTGTATCCATGATTTATTTGGTCGCCCAGGTACAGAAAGAGACGACCAAAGACGGACTGAACAAAATCTTAAAATCTGCCGCAGACGGCGCCTTGAGCGAGTACGTGCAATATACCGATGAACAACTTGTGTCTAGCGATTTCAAGCGCTCGCCGTACAGCTCTATTATCGATGGGGGACTGAGCAACGCAAATGGCGACCTCATTCAAATCGGGGCGTGGTACGATAACGAATGGGGTTATTCGTGCCGCTTGGCAGATCTTGTCGACATGGTACTTGCAAAAATCCCCGCTAAAGTATAAAGTGCCCGTCTGAACGCCCGCTTCCAAACGCTGCGTGACCTTGATCTCTGCGGTCGCCGCGTGCTCGTTCGGGAAGACCTCAACGTTCCTCTGAGCGATGGAAGGATCGCCGACGTGACGAGAATTGATGCGGCCTTGCCGACGCTGAATTACCTCCATCGACGCGGCGCACGTACTATTATCATGTCACATCTGGGACGACCTGACGGAAGTCGGGTTGAAAGCTTGTCCCTACGTGCGCTGGTCCCCGCACTCATGGCGCGTTTGAACCTAAACGTTCAATTCGCGCCGGATTGCATCGGCGCCCAAACCATTGAGATGGCGAAAAACCTCAAAAACGGTGAAGTCTTACTGCTCGAAAATGTTCGCTTTCATCCTGAAGAGGAAGCCAACGAGGCGGCCTTTGCGCACCAGCTAGCGCAACTTGGCGAACTGTACGTTAACGATGCGTTCGGGACAGCGCACCGGGCACACGCCTCAACCGAAGGCGTCGCCCACTTACTCCCCAGTGCCGCCGGTTTGCTCATGGAAGCGGAGCTGGCCGCATTGAGTCCACTGATTTCCGGCGCTGTGAAACCGTTCGTTTGCGTGATCGGCGGCGCAAAAATCAAAGACAAAGTCGGCGTTTTCAAAAATCTCATGGAGCGCGTCACTGCATTTTGCGTCGGCGGCGGCATGGCAAATACGTTCTTAGCCGCGCAGGGACGCAACGTCGGTAAATCCCTGAGGGACCGCGATGATTCCATCGCCCGCATGATGTTGGAAGCTGCCAAGGCTCAAGGAGTTGAAGTGCACCTCCCCGTCGATGCCGTCGTCGCGCCGGACTTTGATGCCGATTCAAAAGCGAGGAGCGTTCTGCTCGACGACGTCCACGATGAGATGATTTTGGACATCGGACCCAAGACGGCGCAGAACTATGCGCGGGTGATCGAAGCGGCCAAAACGATCGTTTTCAACGGCCCCATGGGGGTGTATGAAAAAAAATTTTACCAAAACGGTACGCTGGCTATCGGCAAAGCAATTGCCCGGGCAACCGAGCGTGGTGCGAAGAGCGTCGTCGGCGGCGGGGACGCTGCTGCCGCGGCGCACGAACTGGGATTTGCGGATGCGATGACACACGTAAGTACGGGCGGCGGCGCAACGCTGGAATTTCTTGAAGGCAAAACGCTGCCCGGGGTGGCAGCTTTGATGGCAAAAGTTCCTTCGTAATGCGCAGCGTCATCGCGGGCAATTGGAAAATGCACAAAACGGTGCCTGATGCCCTGCAGCTAGTTCGAGAACTGTTTTCGCTGGAAGCCGGCTTTCCCGCAGATGTTGATGTCATCGTTGCGCCACCGTTTACCGCGTTGGAAGCTGTCGCGCAGGCTTTACGCGGA
>JALZBG010000183.1 GCA_030947645.1 Vulcanimicrobiota bacterium
CCGGCGCGAGTGCATTACCTCCGGCGCAACCGGTTAGGAGCACCAAGCCGATCACCCGAGCGGCGCACCGGCCTCGGGAAAACCGCGTCACAACTGCGTCGAGCTCCGCATGCCCTGTGTGATTGCAGCGGGTGCCATACTGGAGACCGCTAGCTTAGCTTGCCCCGAAACCAACACACACTTTTCGAAGCGATAATATCCCACCATTTCGTGACCTTTGTTGCGGAACATATCGAACGGTTGTACTTCGGCTACCGTATGGCCTGCGAAACAGCAATACGCCTTCCGGCACCTGCCACCTAGGAATTAGGGCTCAGTGTGTAAGGCCGTCAAAGGTTTTTACGTGTCGATTGTTTCATACGATGTATCCCTCTCCGACAAGGTAACAAACCTGTGAAGATACGTATTTCAGCACTCTTCTCGTTCGCATGGCTTTCCGTTGCCACCATCGTTTGCTCGTCGCCGGTAGTTGCGCAGCAGGCCCCGGTTCGCGCACACCGCGTTAATCTTAAGGTAACAAAAAGCTTCGACGTCAAGCCTTACCTAACGCACGCGCAGGCCGGTGTACGCAACATCAGGACGATGAGACAAGCGTTTCACCACGAATTGTACCCACGAGCCGTCTTCCGGGCACTAAAGGCGCAAGCGCTTACCAACCGTCCATTACCAATTCCCAAGCAAGAATCCCCGATCTTTGATCAGACATCACCGCTAACGCTTAATCTCGCGACGACACAAACGCCGCTTCCCATCGCTAAATTTCGCGGGCTCGGAAACTTCGGTTTCTTTGAGCCTCCTGATATGGCCTTGGCCGTTTCGCCCACTGCCGTATTCCAGGCTGTGAATGACTCGGTAGCCGTTTTTAGTCAAACAGGCGCGATTCAACCGGGGTGGCCTCAGAACTTCGGCAATTTTTTTAGTGTGCCGAGCCCTGGCAAGTGCGACCCCTTCCCCTTCATGTCCGATCCGCGCGCCTTTTACATCCCCGCCGATGGTCGCTTCGTTGCATCAGCGGTGCAAGTCGATGGACCGGTAATCGGAACTCTATGTGCGCCTCTTGGGAAAGTTTGGGTAGCTGTCAGCGCGACAAGCAATCCCAACGGCGCGTGGCACGTTTACGCTTTTGATTTCGGGACCAACTTTCCGGATTTTCCGCAAATTGGCTTTGATGCGAACGGCATCTATCTTTCTGCAAATCTGTTCAGCAATTCTGATCAACCGAGCTATCAAGGCGCCCAAATTTTCGGAATGTCAAAAGCCAGTATGGAAGCCGGTTCCCCGGTTTCGCCAAAAGGATTCGCGCTGGGTGGCGTAGGCAACGTGCTAGCTTTCAGCGTGCAACCCGTTGAGACGCTTTCTCCGGCAACCGTCGAGTACTTCATCAATTCCGACGTGACTTGCTTTACGTGCAGGACCCTGTCGGTTTGGGCGTTCGCAAACGTGCTAGGCACGCCGTCACTCTCAGCCGTGAATATTCTCAGCCGACAATACTCCATCCCACCAAACGCCGATGAACCAGGCTGCACGGTTACCGGAGCTGATCCAACTGCGTGCATCAACACGGGGGATCAGAGGATTAGCGCTACGCCCATATATCGCGGGGGCCTAATTTCCTTTGGCTTGAATACCGGAATAAGCGGTCGTACCCCCGCCGTTTCCACATCGTATTGGGGACAAGTACAACCGACTCTGTCGAGAACAACAATTACGGGTGGAACGGTTTTTCAAAGCGCGTATCTCGCTTTCCCAGGGACCGCCTCCACGTACTATCCTGCAGTTACCCCCGACGCAAACAATAATCTGTTCGTGAGTTACGGCGCCTCCGGCTCTACGTTCTATCCGGAAGCTTTTTACTCGGCACACGCGACCACCGACCTTCGCTCGACGATTAGATATCCCGTTGAGTTGATTGCAGGGTTTGGAACCTATTTTGGAAGCCGGTGGGGAGACTATTCGGCCGCTGCGGTAAGTGGCCCGACGGGCAGTAACGTATGGTTCGGGTTAGAGTACTCGTCCAACAGCAACTGGGCCACAGTTGTAGGCGAGACACGATTCTGACGCTCTGAACACTAGAAACAAGTAACCAACCTGCGGCAAAAAGCGAGACCGAAACATCGGTCTCGTTTTTGCTAAGCCGTTAAATTCAAACCATGCGCGGAGCGCCGAACGATAGGGCTACAAGATCAGTGATGTGGGATGCGCCGCTCGCTCAAAGTGAAATTTTCCATCTCGCACGGTATAAAAATACACATTCGGATCCACCGGATCGCCGCTGGGCTGAAACGTGAACGAACCGACGATCGTATCGTAGGAGCCGCCGTTGTTCAGGGCGCGAAGCAGCGAGGAGCGGTCGGTTGCGCCGCCGCGCCGTACCGCGGACATGACAATTTGCGCGGCAGCGTAACCGAAGGCTGAAAAGGCGCTCATTTCACCGTAGCGTGCTTGGAAGTCGGTGACTTGCCGGTACACCCCGGGAGCTCGCTGTAAGGGCGGCATCGATGAGGATACCAGCATCGCGCCGACCGCTTCGCCGTAGTTCTTCAGGGTCGCGTCATTGAAGAATCCTTCGGAAGCTCCAAAAGCGCCGGTGAACCCAGCCGACCGCAGTGCGGGGACGACGGGTCCCATGTCTTTGAGCTCACCGGCTAAAAAAATAAAATCCGGTGAAAACGACAGCGCACTTTTCGCTGCGGCCCGATAGTCGGGCTTGTCAACGGCAAATACGACGGTGTTGACGGTGCGCTTCTCATTCGCAGCCTGGCGGGCGAAACCGCCCGCTACGTCGGGGCCGTAGTCACCGTCTTGCACCAGCGCCACAACGTTTTTTGGTTTCACGTTGCCAGCAAGATAATGTGCAAAAAGCGCGCCTTCGGTCGAATCTCTTGTGGGTAGACGGAAAACATTGCGAGCGCCTTGCAAGGTGATCCGGTCGTACGTTGATGCCGGGACGATGAGCGGCATACGCGCGTTGGCGTATGACGGTACGACGTGGCTGGTGATCTGCCCGCCCAAGTGTCCGATCACCGCAATGACGGATGGATCGTCGATCGCGAACTGCGCGTTTTGCAAGGCTTCCGCCAGCAAATTTTCATCGTTGAACGTGCGCATCGCAAAGGCCCGATCCAGGGGACCCGAAAGATGGTTGGCTTGGTCTAAAGCGGCGCGCACGCCGTCGGTGATGTGTTCCCCTTCCCGAAGTTGCGGCCCCGTCAGCGGCACCACAACGCCCAGTGTTATTGTCGCCGTAATGCGATCATCACCGAAGACGGCCAGCGCCGGCCGAGCCGGCAGGAGTGAAGCAGCGGCCATCCCGCCGGCCAAAAAAGTACCTCGTTTCATATTCTTACCGTAACGTAAAGCCGGCGAGCGTCGTTGCGAGGAACGCAACCGAGAACGCCATGTTTGTGATGAAGATGCGTTGGTTCAAGACAAAAAAGTTCTTGGCGACTTGCAGCAACCGGCCCTCGTAGAGGAGCAGCGCGAGCGCTAGCACGATACCGGCGAAGTACGGCAAGCCGGCGTGGGCGAGAGTGCCCGCGGCAAAAAGCGTCACAATCATCACGCCGTGCAGGACCAAAGCGAGCAGCTCACCCTTTCGGCGACCGAAGTGCGCCGGTATCGAGCGAAGGTTCTGCGATCGATCGATCTCGATGTCCATTAAGGCGTACAGAATATCGAAACCGGCAACCCAAACCGCCACCGCCACGAACAATAGTACGCCCGGCAGCCCAACATTGCCGGCGACGGCGATGTACGCGCCGAGCGGAGCCAGCGCGTCAACGGCACCTAACACGAAGTGGGCCAGCCAGGTAAAGCGCTTGCATAGTGGATACAGCAACACGCCTACGGTTGCCAGCGGGAGTAATCGCACGCAGACCGGGTTCAGGCGCGCGGCCGCCAGCACCAACAGCGACAATCCCGCGATCATCGCCCCTATCATCACATTGGGTGAAAGTGCGCCGCTAGCGGTGGCGCGTCGCGCAGTGCGAGGGTTGCCTGCGTCGATTTCACGGTCAAAATAACGATTT
>JALZBG010000184.1 GCA_030947645.1 Vulcanimicrobiota bacterium
GCATCGATTCCCGAAGGGATGTCAACACAAAGCACGATGCTATCGCTGTTGTTTATGGCTCGCGCTGCCGTTGCGTACGGGTCCTGCATCGGCAAGCGGGCCCCCGTACCGAACAGCGCATCGATCACGATGCCGGCATCCTCAACGGCTTGGCGCGCATCAGTCGGTGTTTCAGGAAAGTGAAGCATCCGCACACCCGCTTGTCTAGCACGGCGCTGCGCGTCGGCCCGGGCCGATGAGGGCTTCTCTGTTCGAGCGGCATAAATTCGGCGGTCGAAACTCGAGTCCAATTCTGCTAATGCGGCGTACGCATCACCGCCGTTGTTTCCCGGACCCGCAAAAGCGACGACTCGATTCGAGCGCGCGTAGCGCTGGATGAGCGCGGCAATGCGCCGCCCTGCAGTTGCCATTATGATACTTTCACCGACCCGCGCGCAGGCGTCGGCGTCGGCGTCGCGCATCTGCGCTGCAGTGAGGACCTGCACTACAGCCGTTCCAAAATCACCACGGCGGCGGCTGTGCGCCTGGTGTGGGTGATGGTCAAATGGATAGCCGCGACCCCGCGGCTTTTTTGCAGATTGAGCGCCCGTTCATATAGTACGATTACCGGCTTTCCGCTGCGCTCGTGCGAAACTTCAACCTGCCGCCAGGGAATAGCATGCCCGAACGCCTTGCGTGTGGCTTCCTTGGCGGCAAAAAATCCGGCAAAGCGCTCAGCGTGATTGCGCTTTTTCAATGCATAGGCTACTTCTTCGGACGTATACACTTTGCGCGCAAACCATGTCAACGCCGTTTCGTCGAAACGATACCGCTCGACTTCCGCAAGATCTAGTCCGATGCCGACGATCATGCGCTAGGACGCACTACTTGCGCGTCGGCCAAACTTATCGTCCGGCGCGTACCGTTTTCGCTGACGATTAATTCACCGGCTGGACCCAATTGTTGCGCGACCGCTTCAAGGCATTCAGGGGGGTGATCCAGCCGCAACCGATATGTTGAGCCGCGCAGCGCTCCCACGCTCTCCCATCTTCGGGCAATTTGCTCGGGATGATCCAAGAGCCGCAGATCGTCTAAAAACCGGGCTAGGATTTCGCTAAGAATTGTGGTGCGGTCGATGCTGCGCACGTCGCTTATATAAGACGGCGGAGGCACGATCGATTCGCATTCTGTGACCGGACGCCGCACATTCAAGCCGATTCCACATCCAACGCGCGCTGTTTCTCCCGTCACACGAGAGACGCACAAGATACCGCAACATTTGCGGCGTTGCAGCAGAAGGTCGTTCGGCCATTGCAATTGGGTTTGCACGCCGAGTTTTAGCAACGCGCCCGCAACGCACAACGCCGTCCAAAAGGGCACCGCCCACAAGTCTGCCCGTCGAACGCTCCGTGGAAGAATCGTCGTGAAGAGCAGCGATGAGCCGGGCGGTGCCTGCCACTTTCGTCCCTTTCTTCCGTACCCTGAGGTCTGATAATCAGCCATAATTGTTGATCCCGCGGAGGTCGTCTCATGCAATCGTGCGGCGGCATCCTCATTGGTGCTACCAGTTTGGGGCCGAAACTCAATGTGCCCGAAGGGTGTGCTCGCAAACCGCGTACGTACCGCAGTAAAGATGTCGTTCAGAGGGGTGCTCCTTTCCGGCACTGAACGCGCGCCGCGTGTTCTTTCCAAAGCAAGCCTTGATTCTTTCTTTTGAAGGGCCGGACGCCTACGCGCAAGTGGGGGGACTCGGTGTGCGCGTCACTGAGCTGGCCGGCGCGTTGGCGCACAGCGGCGTCGCCACTGAAATCATGTTTGTTGGAGATCCGAAGTTACCACAGTGCAGCACCAACGACGGCGTCGAGCTATATCGCGTGCTTCAAGACGTATCGGTCGATTATCCGGCCGGAGTGTATGACGGTGAGTACAACAAGGTTGATGCGCTGGCCGTTGCGGTTTCCGATGCGATCATCGAGCGTCATATCGCGCCGGCGGCGGGCCGTGGGGAACAAATCTTGATTTTGGCGGAAGAGTGGCAGACGATGAAAGCCACTGTTGCGCTCGATCGAAAACTTCGGGAACGGCACATGCGCAACGCGGCGGTCATCTTGTGGAATGCCAACAATACGTACGGTTTTGAAAACATCGATTGGGTCGCATTACAGTCGGCGGCGACCATCACGACGATCAGCAAATTTATGAAGTTCGAGATGCGCAGCAGGGGAGTCAATGCGTTGGTGATTCCCAACGGTATACCGCAACGGCTGCTGGACGGTCCTCCGCCGGAGTACGTTCGACGATTCCACGCGTCGCTGCGTGGCGATCCGCTGCTTGTGAAAGTGGGCCGTTTCGATCCGGACAAGCGCTGGTTGCAGGCCATCGATGCATTGGATCACCTCCACAAGCAAGGAAGAACGGCGCGCCTGGTGATGCGCGGAAACGGAAACGATGCACACGGGCGCGAGGTGATCTTGCGTGCGAAATCACTCGGCTTGTCCGTGGCGGATATCGCGGCACCGCTTGAAGATTCACAATTTTTCGAAATGTTGCAACGCTCCGATGCCGGCATCGTCAACATCGTATCGACGATCCCCCAGCCGGCCCTCTTCGCGCTCTATGCCGTTGCAGACGCCGTGTTGGCCAACAGCGGTAAAGAGCCGTTCGGACTTGTGGGGCTGGAAGTGATGGCAGCCGGCGGCCTACCGGTGTGCGGAGCGACGGGCGAAGAGTATGCGGAGCCCTTCGTTAACGCCATCGTGTGCGACACGGACGACGGGCTGGAATTGGCAACATACTTAGCGTCGACACTTTCGGACACACGTGAGGTTCATCGAATGCACGCGGCAGCTCACGCTACCGCACAACGCTATACCTGGCCGATGGTGCTCAACGTCTTGCGCCGCAAGTTGGAATTTATCGCTGCTCGTACGGCGGAAGTCAATTCGGGTTAACAAGGCTATCTCGCGTACCGTCCCGTAAATCCAGCCGCTATGGCCATCGAGCGAACGCTCATTTTATGTAAGCCGGACGCGGTTGCGCGCGGTCTGGTGGGTGAGATCGTCGCGCGCTTTGAGCGGCGAGGCTACACCATCGTTGCAATGAAGCTGATGACGGTCGATGAGGTGCGCGGGAAAAAACACTACGCCGAGCATCAGAACAAACCGTTTTTCGGCGGATTGGTCGAATTCATTACCAGTGGGCCCGTGGTTGCGATGTGTATCGAAGGTGCGGGCGCTATCGAAGGTACTCGTGCAACAATCGGGGTCACCGATCCGGTCAAAGCGGAGCCCGGTTCGATTCGTGGCGACTACGGCCAGACGATTGGACGCAATTTGGTCCATGGGAGTGATTCCGTAGAGAGCGCCAAACGCGAACTGGAAATCTTCTTTGAACCGACCGAGTACGCCGACCGCGAGCCGGCCTTGAAACGCTGGTTGGAAGAACAGTGACGCTTTCGTCTTTGCGAGGTCCGGGCCGCCCCCTCATAGAGGCAGTGCGTGCACGCGAAGTCTTGGATTCGCGCGGAAACCCGACGGTTGCCGTTGCGGTAGCCACAAGTTTCGGGACCGTTGAAGAAGCCATCGTACCGTCGGGCGCCTCAACGGGTGCCCACGAAGCCGTGGAGTTGCGAGATGGAGATCCCAAGCGCTACAACGGGAAAGGCGTATTAAAAGCAGTAGCGGCAGTCAACGACGTGTTGGGACCGGCGCTGGAGGGTCTTGACGCCACGGCGCAACGCGAGGTGGATATGAAGCTGTGCGAGTTGGATGGGACGCCCGAGAAGGCAACGTTCGGTGCCAATGCCTTGCTCGGGATCTCGCTGGCGACCGCGCGAGCCGCGGCTGCGAGCGTCGGACTTTCATTGTTTCGCTATCTGGGCGGCCCGGCCGCCTGCAATCTGCCCGTACCGATGATGAATGTCATTAACGGCGGCAAACACGCGGAAGGCGCATTGCAGGTTCAAGAATGCATGATTGTGCCGCTCGGTGCTCCCTCGTTCGCTGAAGCCGTACGGTACGGAGCCGAAGTCTTTCACGCGTTGGGTC
>JALZBG010000014.1 GCA_030947645.1 Vulcanimicrobiota bacterium
GTATTCATGGAAACGGAGTTCGATGGTGGACGCCACACCGCGCGCGTCCGCAAGCTGAACGAATATGGCCAGTTGGCTAAAGCAAAAACACTGCGCGATTTGGAGCGCGGCAAGGTCGAAGGCGCCGAGACTCCGCAAGCGGAGCTTGCTTCACATTGAGAACCACCGTTCTGGAGCGCACCGCAATTGCTGCGCAGGACCCGCAGGTATTCCAAGCCATCGCCGATGAGGAGCGCCGCCAAAAAGACAACCTCGAACTGATCGCCTCCGAGAATTACGCTAGCGCCGCAGTGCGCGAAGCGATGGCTTGCGTCATGACCAACAAGTACGCCGAGGGTTACCCGGGGCGGCGCTACTACGGTGGCTGTGAATTTGTCGATGTGGCCGAGCAACTCGCCATCGAGCGAGCCAAGACGCTGTTTGCCTCGGAGCATGCCAACGTTCAAGTGCATGCCGGAGCCCAAGCCAATATGGCCGTGTTCATGGCCCGTTTGCAGCCGGGCGATACCGTGCTCGGCATGTCGCTCGCGCATGGCGGACATTTAACGCACGGCACAAAAGTCAGTTTTAGCGGGAAACTGTACAACGCCGTCGCCTATGGCGTTCGCAAGCAAGACGAACTCATCGATTTCGATGAAGTCCGCTCCTTGACGCGCGAGCACAAACCGAAGTTGATCATCGCGGGAGCCAGCGCCTATCCACGAACGATGGAGTACGCGCCGTTTCGGGAGATTGCCGACGAAGTCGGCGCAGCCTTTATGGTCGATATGGCCCACATTGCCGGACTGGTTGCAACCGGCTTGCATCCCTCCCCCGTTTCCCTCGCCGACTTTGTGACCTCGACGACGCATAAGACGTTGCGCGGACCACGCGGCGGGCTGGTGTTGTGTACGCAACAATGGGCCCAAGCCATCGATAAGAGCGTTTTCCCCGGCATTCAAGGCGGCCCGTTCATGCACGCCATTGCCGCCAAGGCGGTCGCATTTGGTGAAGCGCTGCAACCCCAGTTTGCGGCGTATCAACAGGCCGTCGTCGATAACGCCAAAGTAATGGGCGAAGAGCTATTGCGCGCGGGTCTGCGCTTAGTGGGCGGCGGCACCGACACGCACCTGTTGCTGGTGGACCTGAGCGTCAAGAACCTGACCGGTAAAGCGGTCGAGCAGTATCTGGACGAGATCAGCATCACGGTCAACAAAAATGCGATCCCTTACGATCGCCAGAAGCCGATGGTGGCGAGCGGCATTCGCATTGGCACGCCCGCGATCACTTCGCGCGGTTTCGGCACGGACGATTGCCGCGAAGTCGCCAAAATCATCTGCGACGCGCTGAGCGATATCGAAGCGCGCGCGAAAATTGAAATGCTCAAGTCCCGCGTGCACGAATTGACCCAACGTTTCGACGTACCGTAGCGTTGACAAGCCGGGCGAACGCGACTGTCGGTGAAAGCGCGGCATGTTGACGGTTGTCGATCATCCGGCTGTGGTTGATCGTGTTGCGCGCTTGCGCGATCGCGATACGCCCACCTATGCTTTTCGAACGTTAGTCGAACAGGTCGGAGGTTTTCTCGCATACGAGGCGACGCGCGGCTTGCCGTTGCGCGAGGCAACCGCCATCACGCCTTTGCAAGAAACCGCAGTGCGGCGAATTGCCGCTCGCCCGGTGGCTGCGCCGATCTTGCGAGCCGGGCTTGGTTTGCTGCCTGGTTTTCTTTCCGTCATCGATTACGCTGTGGTCGCGCATTTGGGGTTCTACCGGGATCCCGCCACGTTGCAAGCGATTCCGTATTACGCGAATGTTCCGGAAAATCTCGCGGAGCGCGACATATTTGTGCTGGACCCGATGCTCGCAACGGGACATTCGGGCGCAGCTGCACTCGATGCCTTGGTGTCGCGTGGCGCTAGCAACCTCACGTTCGTATGCATCATCGCCGCGCCCGAAGGAATACAAAAAATCGCGCGATCGCATCCCGGCGTAGCCGTCGTCACGGCCGCGGTGGATGAGCGATTAAACGAACATGGATACATCGTTCCTGGACTCGGCGACGCCGGCGACCGAATGTTCGGAAGTACGAGCTCGGTTCCGACCACGCGTTGGTGAGTGCCGCCCAGGCCGAAAAGGCGGTTTCGCGAAGAAGTGCACCCATGCGCCCAGGTTGGGACGAATACTTTATGGATGTGGCTCGAACGGTCGCTAATCGGGCCACATGTCCGAGAGCAACCGTTGGATGCGTCATCGTCCGCGATCACCGCATTCTCACTACGGGCTATAATGGTTCGCCGCGCCATGTTGCCCATTGCACCGAAGTCGGTTGTCTAGTGATCAATGACCACTGCGCGCGTACCACGCACGCGGAAGCCAATGCAATCGTCCAGGGAGCGTTACATGGGGTGAGCCTCGCCGGTTCGGCGGCATACTGCACCCATCAGCCGTGTATCAGCTGCTCCAAATTGCTGATTAGCGCCGGCGTTTTAAAGATCGTCTACGACGAACCGTATCCGGATCGTGTTGCGATGGAGTTGCTTTCTGAAGCCGGCGTGGCGTCGGCGCATTTTGCGAGCCTCGAAGGCGCGCGCATGTGATCGGGATTTGGCTGTACGGCGCCGCGCTGCTCATCGCCGGAGCAACCGCCGCGTTTGCAACGCCGTTAATTTTTAGACTTGCGACCCATGTGGGAATGTTGGACCTTGCCGACGATCGGCGGGTCCACGAGTCGCCTACTCCCCGCATCGGAGGCATCGCCGTCTATCTCGGCTTTTCGTTCGCGCTTTTCAGCGTGTTGGGCTTTGCCCTGGAGCGGGCTGCTTTTTTTCATGATATCGACGATATCCATAAATTGCTTGGGCTGCTCTTTGGTGGAACGCTGATTCTGGGGGTTGGATTATGGGACGACATCATGACGATGCCGCCGCGAAACAAATTTTTCGCGCAAATTGTGGTCGCCTCGATCTCGATGCTGTATGGCTTCGTCATCCCTTTTATCAACAATCCGTTGACCGGCGCAACCATCTACATTCCGACCTATTTGGGCGTTCCACTAACCCTGCTGTGGTATCTGGGAATGATGAATGCGATCAACTTCATCGACGGGTTAGACGGCTTGCTTGCAGGTGTCGCTGCCATCTCCGGGCTTTTTCTGTTTTCCATCGCATTGTTGCATCATCACTCGGTGGTCGCGCTGGTAGTCATTTCCCTGGCAGGGGCGGCACTTGGTTTTTTACCCTATAATTTCAACCCTGCCCGCATCTTTTTGGGCGATTCCGGTTCGCTGTTCGTAGGATACGTGTTTGCGACCGTTTCGATTATTGGAGTCAGCAAGGTCGCGATCTCGATAAGCTTGTTGGTCCCGCTTTTGATACTGGCATTGCCTATTCTGGACACTGCAGCTGCCATTGCGCGTCGGGCATTGTCCGGCCGCCGCATTACCGAGGCCGACCGCGGACATTTTCACCATCAACTCATCTTTCGGTACGGCCTCAACGTGCGGCAAGCGGTGCTGTTGATTTATGCGGTTTGTTTCATCTTGGGCGCGGTGGCGGTCATACTGTCCGGCGGTTTGCACGGCTTCACGAAAACGGCGGGTCTATAAAGCCCCTGCGCATTCTAGCGATATTCGGCACCCGGCCGGATACGATAAAGATGGCTCCCGTCGTGCAGGCGTTGCGAGCGGCCCGTCCGCACGTCGCGCCGCTGATTTGCGTAACCGCGCAGCACCGCCAAATGTTGGACGACCTGCTTGAGCTCTTCGCGATACGTCCGGATTACGACCTTGACGTTATGACGACCGACCAGACGCTCACGGAAATTACCAGTCGCGTGGTCGTGCGCATGGGACGGGTGCTGGAAGAAGCACAGCCCGACATCGTGCTGGTACACGGCGATACGACCACTAGCAGCGCGGCTGCACTTGCAGCATTTTACGCGGGGATCCCGGTAGGGCACGTCGAGGCGGGCTTGCGCACCTACAATCGATGGGCTCCGTTTCCTGAAGAGATGAATCGGCGGCTCACCGGCGTTTTGGCCTCCTACCATTTCGCGCCGACGGCGCTGGCGAAGCGACATCTGATCCAAGAACGAGTGCCTTTGGACGATATCTTCGTGACGGGCAATACGGTCATCGACGCCTTCTTGGCAACGGCGAGCCGCAAAGACTTGCCGTTACCGCAGGGATGGGAACGTCTAGATCCGCAGCGCAAGATCATTCTTCTAACGGCGCATCGTCGGGAAAATCATTCTAACATGCGTAACATGTGCCTCGCTTTCAGAGACATCGCAAATCTGCCGCAACGTCCCCAAATTGTTTGGCCGGTTCACCCTTCGCCGCACGTGTATCCGGTAGCGCATGAAATTCTCGGCGGCGTGGATGGCATATTGCTGATCCCGCCGGTCAACTACGCCCAGATGGTTAGCGCCGTACGCGAATCTTCATTTGTACTGACCGACAGTGGCGGTTTACAAGAAGAGGCACCGTGTTTGGGAAAACCGGTGCTGGTGATGCGTGACGAGACGGAGCGGCCCGAGGGTCAGGATGCCGGTACCCTGGTACTCGTGGGTAACAATCGTGCGAAAATTCTTGCGTCTGCTCATCGCCTGCTGAGCGATCGGCTCGAGTACGAGCGCATGGCCCGGGCGAACAATCCCTACGGTGACGGAAGAGCAGGAACCCGGATCTCGGCCTGGCTGCTGGCGCGCTTTCGCAGGACGGAGTATCCCGCCGAATTCCAGTCAGAGCGCGCCAGTTGAGCCTGGCGCGATTGGCCGGGATTGGCGGCATTTTTGCCGGCAGCGTCCTGGTCGGCTTTGTCCTTGGCCTCGTTGTGAGCAAGTACGCGGGGAATTCCTTATGGGCAATGGTCGGCTTTTTTTTGGGTCTCTTGCTCGGCGGCTTGGCGGCGGCCCGCGAGCTTTCGCGCGCACTGCGCACATAACGAACGATTTAGGTCGAGAAGGTGTCCTTAGAAACCGGCCAAAATACCGACTCCGCCGACGCGGATGTCGCGAAAAACACCTATATGGCGATGAAGCGGCTGATTGGCGTGCGATCGCTGCTCGTGGCGGCGCTCGTTGCGGGGCCGCTCGCGGTGAAGGCGCCGTTTCTCAGCCTTGAGGTTGCAATGGGCGGGGTCTGCGGCGTTCTCAACATGTTCTTACTGATGCATGGCAACGAAAGGCTGATCGACGGCAGGGGCAGTAAGGGAACGTTTGTCGTAAGCAGCCTACTGCGCATCCTTGTGTTCGGGGCTGTACCGGTGTTCTTGTTCTTGAGGGGCCCCTGGTGGGCCATGGGGTTCTATTTCGCCGGATTTTTTTTGCCACTGTTGCTCTACCCACTCGAGCTAAGCCGAGTGTACCGACGGGACATGTAATTGCACGAAGAGATCGGCTATCACCCCAGTTGGCATTTGCCGCTGATCGGCGAAGTTCACGCCGATACGGTGCTGACGACTTGGATCGTAATGGCCCTCGCACTAGCGTTTTTCGGCTGGGTCGGTGCGAGCTACCGTACGAACCGCCTTACGAAGCGGCAGACGGTTTTCGAGGGCTTAATCAATTACCTGGCGGACCTGGCCACGAGCACGCTGGGACGGCACGGCGAGCCCTTCGTCCCTTTTTTCATCAGCCTCTTCGTGTACGTCTTTTTGTTGAATCAGGTCGGGTTTTTACCGTTCAAACAACTCGGCCTGCCGTTTGGCGGTTCGCCCACCGCCGATTTGAACACCACCGTTGCATACGCGCTTTTGGTGATTGTCATGATCTACGTGGTTGCAGTACGGCGGCACGGAATCGTGTATTTCAAACACTGGTTTCAGCCGTTTTGGTGGCTGTTTCCGATCAACATGATCGAGGAGTTGGCACGTCCCGTTACGCTTGCGTTGCGTCTGTTTTTCAACATTTTCGTGGGCGAGATTCTGCTTTTCGTCGTCGCGACCATTATCACGTCGCATGTGTACATCGGCCCTCTCAACTTATCGCTTAGCGCCTCGATCCTTCCGTTTTTTATCCAGTTCTTTAACTTCTTTATCGGAACGCTGCAGGCGTTCGTATTCACCTTACTTGCCATCGTGTACATGTCGGGGGCCGTTGCCGACGAACATTAGGAAACTCCTGGACTGCTAGAAAGGCAAATTTTTGACTCCTGAAAGCTTAGTTATCATTGCGACTCTCATCGGTTTTGCCCTGATCATTTCTGCCGTTGCTTTGGGCTCGGCCGTCGGCGATGGTATCGTCGCCTCCAAAGCCGTCGAAGCCATCGCGCGCCAGCCTGAAGCGCGCCCCAACATCATTACCTTCATGTTTTTGGGCATCGGCGTGCTGGAGGCGTTCCCAATCATCGGATTAGGCATCGCTTTCTATATTTTTTACGGCGTTGCAAAAGTGCCGACCGTCATCAATCATCTGTTGACGGTGAAGTAAACAAAGACCATGGGCTTTCTCGCGCTCGACGGCACTTTTTGGATGCAACTTATTAATTTTGCGATTTTTTTCGTGATCTTGAATGCGGTCTTCCTCAAGCCGGTGGGTTCGGCGATTGCCAAACGGCGCGCGTACATCAACGGTCTAACAACGGATTACGACAGCTACACACAGCAACTGCGCGAACTGACGGCGCAAGCAGAGAGCAAACGGGCCGCAGCTCGGCGCGACGCCGACTCGACCCTGGCTAGCGCTCGGGCGGCAATCTCCAACGACGCGGCAACCGTCGCAGCGCAATACGCGTCCGAAACTCAGGCAATCGCCGAGGAGGCGCATCAAACCGTCGCGACAGAGATCCAGGCGGCCCGCCGGGCCGTAGCGCCCATCGTGCGCGGGCTCGCGGAGCTCATGTTGCAGCGCGTCATTCCGCATGAAGTTGCATGAACTACGAGGCGATTTCAACCTGGAGCCAGGTGACATCGGCGGTTCTGTTCGCCGTCGTGCTGGTTTGGATGTTCCGCAAATTTCTAACACCGGCAATTGTCGCAGCGCAGCAGGCGCGCAACAATGAGATCGCGGTCGCGGAGGAGCGGCGGGACCGGGCCCACAGCGCGCTAGCGTCGATGCAGCATGTTATCGCGGATGCGCAAAAGGATGCCGATCTCATTAGGGAACGAGCGAAGGCCGACGCACTTCGCGAGCGCGAAGAAGCGCTGGCACAAGCGCGGGAAGCCGGCGCACGGTCCATCAGTAACGCCCGAGGTGAACTGCAGCGCAGCCGTGTCACCGCACGGGAGGTGCTGCGCGGGGACCTGGTTGAGAAAGCGCTGGAAATTGCACGCTCGCAAGCCAGCAATACAGTCGATAGCTCGCTGAACGCGCGGCTTGTGAGTAGGTTGGTCGACACCCTAGAACGTGGAGCTCAGCGCGATGGCAACTGAAGCCGTCGCCCGGCGCTACGCGCAGGCGGTCTTTGGCTTAGCGTCCGAACAGCGCGTCGTCGAGCGGGTTGGTAAAGAGCTGCGTGTCATCGATGATGCCATTGTCGGCGATGAAAGCACAAAGCGATTTTTCTTGGCCCCCGTGGTCGAGCGCAAAGAAAAGGAACAAGTCATTCTTGCAGCGTTCGGCGGGAAAGCACACGCCATCGCCGTGCACGCGCTGTTGTTGTTGGTTCGCAAACGGCGGGAAGCGCTCTTGCGCGAGATTGTGGAGCAGTATGACAAATTGGAAGTTGCCGCGCGAGGCACCGAGCCAATGACCGTCACAACTGCGCGCGCTCTGCGTGACGACGAACTGCGTTCGATCGTGGCCCGCTTAGAGCACTTGTACGCGAAAAAATTCAACGTCGCAGTGAGGATCGATCCCCGTCTCATTGGCGGCGTTCGAATCACGATGGGTGATCGCCGAGTTGACGGCAGCATCGCGGGGCGTCTGGATGAACTCTCGCGTACCCTGTTTGCAAAAAAAGACTCACAACAATGAACGGAGCACCCCTGACGTGATCAACGCCGACGAAATTGCTGGAATCCTTAAACAACAAATCGCCAACTTCGAGCTCGATCTGCAAGATGACCAGATCGGCACCGTTATCGAAGTCGGCGACAACATCGCGAGAATCTACGGCTTGAGCGCTGCGCAGGCTTCTGAACTTGTAGAGTTCCCCAATGGGCTGCAAGGCATAGTTCTCAATTTGGAAGAGGACAACGTCGGTGTGGTCATCCTCGGTCCGGACACGGACATTAAGGAAGGAGACCAAGTTCGCCGAACCGGGCGCATCGTTTCAGTTCCGGTGGGACCGTCGCTGTTAGGCAGGGTTGTGAATCCGCTTGGTCAGCCGGTTGATGGCAAGGGGCCTATCGCTACCCGCCGATACCGGACGATCGAAAACACGGCTCCGACGGTTATCGAGCGGCAACCCGTCAAACAGCCGGTGCAAACGGGGATTCGCGCCATTGATGCGCTGATACCGATCGGCAAAGGTCAGCGCGAACTGATTATCGGTGACCGGGGCACTGGCAAAACCGCTGTTGCGCTGGACACCATTATCAATCAAAAAGGCAAGGACGTTTTTTGCATCTACGTCGCCATCGGGCAAAAAACCTCAACCATTGCCTCCGTCACCCAAATCCTCGAGCAAAAGGGAGCGATGGAGTACACCACCATCGTCACCGTCAGCTCGAGTGAGCCCGCGGCACTGCAATACATCGCTCCGTATGCGGGATGCGCGATGGGCGAAGAGCTCATGGACAGCGGTAAAGATGTACTGATCGTTTACGACGATCTCTCTAAACATGCGCGTGCGTATCGCGAAGTATCCTTGCTGCTGAGGCGCCCCCCGGGGCGCGAAGCCTATCCGGGCGATATCTTCTTTTTGCATTCCCGCCTGTTGGAACGGGCTGCGAAGCTTTCCGATGAGCGGGGCGGCGGCTCGTTGACCGCGCTGCCTATCATCGAAACGCAGGCCGACGATGTTTCCGCCTATATCCCCACCAATCTGATCTCGATTACCGATGGGCAGATTTATCTGAAAACCGGTCTGTTCTTTCAAGGAATTAGACCCGCGGTGGATGTGGGGCTTTCGGTTAGCCGCGTCGGTGGGGCGGCGCAAATAAAAGCGATGCGAACGGTCGCGGGCCCGCTCAAGCTCGATCTTGCACAATATCGAGAGCTGGCGGCGTTTGCCAAACTCGCGAGCGATTTGGACAAAAACACTCAAGCGCAGTTGACGCGCGGTGAAAAAATAACCGAGATGCTCAAGCAGCCGCGATACCTGCCGCAGCCGGTTGAGGATCAGGTTACGCTCCTGTACGCGGCAACGCGCGGATACCTGTCTGAAATTCCCACGCCGCGAATCCAGGAATGGTCGCGCGCATTCATCGGGTTTATGCACGAAAAACATCCTGAAGTGGCCGAGTCGATTCGAGCAACGACCCAGCTTTCAGATGAAGTCAGCAAGACATTGGATTCAGTAATCCCCGAATTCAACAAGAGTTTTTAGGGTAACCTGCTAATTGGCCAGCGTACGAGACCTGCGCGACCGCATTCGCTCGCTCAACAACACGCAGCAAATCACCAAAGCGATGAAGCAAGTTGCCGCTGCGAAAATCCGGCGCGCAGAGATGGCGCAAAAGCAAGCCCGGCCATATGCCGAAACGCTTTCGGAAATGTTGCGGGAACTGACGAGCAACTTGAGCAACGTCGACCATCCCTTCATGCGGCCCGGGTCGACCGACGCGCCGTCGGGCGTCATCATCATGACTGCGGATAAGGGTTTGGCCGGCGCCTTCAACGCCAACATCATTCGCCAAGCTGAGTCCTATCGGCGCGAACGGCAAAGCGTTCTTTGGTACACCGTTGGCCTCAAGGGACGCAACGCTGCGCGCCGCATGGGTGATTGTCAAGCTTCTTGGGCCCTTTCGAGCGAATCGAAATTAGAGACTGCACGCCAAGTAGCGGCGCGCGTAACCGCAGATTTCGTGGAGAGAAAAATTAGCGATATCGCGCTCGTATCTTCAAAATTGGTTTCCATGATGTCGCAGAAGCCGCAGGTTACAAAAATCGTCCCGATCACCGCCGCAGAGGCTGGTTCCGCAGACGATACTTCTTCAAGCCCGAAGGGCGCCGTCGAGTTCGCTCCTTCGCCGGAGGCGGTGCTCTCACGCCTACTTCCCGTTTATCTCGAGTTCACGCTCTACTCGGCGATGTTGGAAACGGACGCCGCTTTTTTCGCCGCACAACTGGTCGCGATGAACAATGCAACCGATAACGCCAAAAAACTTATTGACGACTTGACCGTGGAAATGAATAATGCCCGCCAGGCAGCGATCACCAAAGAGATATTGGAAATTGTTGGCGGCGCGGAGGCCTTGACCGGATGAGCGAGTGGAGAACTTAATTGGTGTTTTTGATAGGTTCAGCGGCGCTGGCGGCCACCGAAAACACATACGAGCAGCTGAGAAGCGCAACATCGATATCTTTAGAAGAGAAAGAAGTGAGTGAGTATGGCGGTTACTGGTAAGGTCGTTCAAGTTCTTGGGAACGTCGTGGATGTTGAGTTCAGCGCGGAGTCGCTTCCGAACATTAACGATGCTCTCAACGTGCATGTTGGAAGCGATTCCCATGCCGGTGACAATGGCAGCGCGCCGGGCTCGGCGATGGCCGGCATCGAACTCGGGGGAACGGCGATGCTCTCGCGGGATTTGGTCCTCGAAGTGCAAGACGAGCTCGGAAACAATCAGGTGCGTACCTTAGCGATGGGATCGACCGACGGACTGGTTCGCGGCGCGCAAGTCACCAGCACGGGCGCGCCCATCACCGTTCCGGTTGGCAAAGGGACGTTGGGCCGCATTTTCAACGTGCTTGGAAAAGCAATCGATTCCAACGACCCGGTTGAAGCTGCGGCGTACTGGCCGATTCATCGCGACCCGCCCAATTTCGAGGCGCAAGATCCGGCTACGAAAATTTTTGAAACCGGAATCAAAGTGATCGATCTTATGGCGCCATTCGCGCGCGGCGGCAAAGTCGGTCTCTTCGGCGGTGCCGGCGTTGGAAAAACGGTTCTGATTCAGGAGCTTATTCGAAACATCGCGCAGGTGCATAAAGGGTTCTCCGTCTTTACCGGAGTGGGCGAGCGTACCCGCGAGGGCAACGACTTGTGGCTGGAAATGAAAGAGTCCGGCGTGCTCTCTCAGACGACGCTTGTGTTCGGCCAAATGGACGAACCTCCGGGCGTGCGTTTTCGTATTGGGCAAACCGGCGTAACGATGGCGGAATACTTTCGCGATGAATTGGGCGCCGACGTGTTGCTTTTTATCGACAACATTTTCCGTTTCATGCAGGCGGGTTCCGAAGTGTCAGCACTCATGGGACGCATGCCGTCAGCCGTGGGCTATCAGCCAACGCTTGCGACGGAAATGGGGCGCTTGGAAGAACGTATCACCTCGACTCGCAAGGGATCGATCACCTCCGTGCAAGCGGTCTATGTGCCGGCGGACGACTACACGGATCCTGCCGTCGCGACGACGTTCGGTCATCTGGACGCGACGACTGCGCTCTCCCGCAGCATCTCCGAATTAGGAATCTATCCCGCAGTCGATCCACTGAACTCCAGTTCGCGCATTTTAGATCCGCAGGTTATCGGCCAAGAACATTACGGCGTTGCGACGGCGGTGCAAGAAACGTTGCAGCGCTATAAGGACCTTCAAGATATTATTGCCATCCTGGGCGTCGAAGAACTGTCGGACGAGGATAAAATCGTGGTTGGACGCGCGCGGCGCATGCAGCGGCTGTTTTCCCAACCGTTCTTTGTGGCCGAACAATTCACGGGGCGACCGGGCAAGTACGTTAAACTTACCGATACGATTGCGAGCTTTAAAGAATTAGTAGAAGGGAAACTCGATAATCTACCGGAGCAGGCTTTTTACATGGCGGGTGGCATCGACGAAGTAAAGGCCGCAGCCGAAAAACTCGGCGTCACGGCGTGAGCGTCCCATTTCGACTCATCACACCAACGCGAGTTGTCTTTTCGGGCGATGCTGAGCTTGTCATCGCCGTCGGCACTGAAGGTGAGGAAGGGATCCTCCCGCGCCATGCCCCCTTCCTTACGGCGCTGAAACCCGGCGTGCTGCGCGCCAACGTCATTGACGGCGGCGTCAATTCCAGACTCGAACTGGCGACCGGAGAAGGCTTCATGCAAGCGTTCCCCGAGCGCGTCACCGTGCTGGTCGATCGCGCGCTGCGTTTTGAGGACGTCGATGCGGCGCAATCGCAGGAAGAGCTCGCCGCCGCGACCGACCGGCAACGGTCGTCCACTACGGATCCGGCGGCGTATGCTCGGGAGCAAAGCATTATCGACTTTGCGAACGCGAAACTGCGGCTGACCGGACACCGATAACTTTGTAGCGAAGCACGGGGAGTGCGTCGTTCCCGAGCATCGATCTTCTCATGAATACGCTCGACCGTCTCGATACGACGCTGCGCGCGCGCGGCGGGCACCGTCTTGAGGGCTCGGTCGATACTCACGGTGCCAAAAACGCCGCGTTGCCCATAATGGCGGCGTCGTTGCTTGCCAAAGGCAAGGTGACGCTTCATCGGGTTCCCCGCATCACCGATGTATCGGTAATGTGGTCGTTGCTTGAAGCGCTCGGGGCGCGTTTGCGGTACGAAGGCGACGGTACCGTAACGATCGATTCGTCAAATGTAGCATCGCATCGCGCCCCCTACACGCTGGTGAGAAAACTCGCGGCCTCATTTGACTTGGTCGGACCGTTGCTTGGACGTTTCGGCAAGGCCGAGGTCCCGCTTCCTGGGGGCTGCGTTTTAGGGACCCGCGCCACCGACATGCACGAGAGCGCGTTCCGAGCTCTCGGTGCGGACGTGAAGAACGCCCACGGTTATCTAATCGCCACCTTAAAGAAAAGGGCGTTGCAGGGTGCGGACATACAATTTCGCATGCCTAGTGTGGGCGCCACCAAAAACGTCATGCTGGCTGCCGTGCTCGCGCAAGGCAGCACAACGATACGGAATGCTGCCATGGAGCCTGAGGTGGTCGACCTTGCGAACTTCCTGGTTGCTATGGGTGCAAAAATCAGCGGCGCGGGTTCGGATACCATTGGAATCGCGGGCGTGAATGAATTGCACGGCGTTGAGTATAGCATCATTCCAGACCGGATCGCCGCAGGCACGCTCCTCTTATGTGGAGCAATCACGCGAGGCGACGTTACGGTGAAGCGGTGCGCTCCCTCGCACCTTCACGCCTTTTTGTTGAAACTTGCTGAGTGCGGCGTTGCGACAACTAGCGGCGACGATTGGGTCCGCGTGCGCGCCGACACGATAACGGGGGGAACCGACATACTGACGGCACCGTACCCGGGATTTCCAACGGACCTGCAACCGCCAATGCTTTCGTTTCTTACCGTATGTCCCGGTACCAGCGTCGTTGAGGAATCGATTTTCAACGCACGGTTTTCGTTTGTCAACGAACTGGCGCGCATGGGAGCAGACGTTCGGGTGGCGATGGAAAATAATACGGCTCTCGTCAAAGGGGTGGAGTCGCTTTCCGGCGCCCCAGTGGAAGCGCCCGACATCCGAGCCGGCGCGGCACTTGTTGTGGCCGGTTTGTGCGCCCAAGGCGAAACCGAAATCATCGGTTTAGAATACATCGATCGAGGCTACGAGCGGCTTGAGGAAACGTTGTCGTCGCTTGGCGCACAGGTACAGCGCTCCAGCGGAATCGCACCGTTCGCGGAGCCGACCGGACTTTTTGAAACAAGCGCGTATCCAACGACGGTCAAACGTACAGGAGTATAGTTTTGCATATCGGCATCGATCTGGGGACGGCGAACGTGCTCGTGAACGTTAAGGGCAAAGGGATCGTCTTACGTGAACCGTCTGTGGTCGCAAAGAACACGCAGACGAATCGCACGCTGGCTGTCGGCGAAGAAGCGCGCCAAATGATTGGCAAGACTCCGGCGCACATTCAAGCCATACGCCCACTACGCGACGGCGTGATCGCTGATTTTGAAGTGACTGAGGCGATGCTGCATTATTTCATCAAGAAAGTGACCCGGAACCGCTCGCTTCTTTCCGCACTGTTCAAGCCTAAGCCGAACGTGACTATTTGCGTGCCCGCAGAGATTACCAGCGTCGAAGAGCGAGCCGTGCGTGATGCCGCTAAGCTGGCCGGTGCAAAAAGCGTAGATATCATTGAAGAACCGATGGCGGCTGCTATTGGTGCCGGATTGCCCATTGACGGACCGTCCGGAAGCATGGTCGTGGACATTGGCGGAGGGACGACCGACGTGGCAGTGATTTCCCTTGGCGGCATCGTTGTGTCTCAATCGATTCGCGTTGCCGGCAACAAGCTTGACGAAGCCATCATCCGCTACATTCGGCGCGTCTATAATTTGATGATCGGCGAACGTACCGCCGAGGAAGTGAAAATTAAGATCGGCTCGGCGTACCGCCTGGAATCCGAATTGGGAATGGAGATTCGCGGGCGCGACCTTATCAATGGGCTGCCGAAAACGGTCAAGATCACGAGCGAAGAAATTCGCGAGGCGTTTTCCGAACCGATAACGTCGATCGTCGAAGCAGTAAAGACCGTACTCGAAAAAACGCCACCGGAACTGGCTGCCGACATCATCGATCGCGGGGTCATTCTCACCGGTGGAGGGGCGCTCTTGCGCGGGCTCGACCGGTTGCTCGCCGAGGTGTGCGGAATCCCGGTTATCGTTGCAGACGATCCATTATCGTGTGTCGCGCTGGGAACCGGACAGCGCGTTCGACTATAGCTGTTAACTTTAACGTCGTGCTCCACGCGCACATACCGTGGGTGCGGCGCGCAGGACGATGGCCCTGCGGGGAGGAGTGGCTGTTTCAAGCGCTGCTTGCAAGCTACATTCCGCTGCTTGACGTACTGGATCGGCTGCACTCCCGCGGAGTACGCCAAGCCATAACGCTCGGCGTAACGCCGGTGTTGATTGAAATGCTGCGCGACGAGTACCTGATACAAGAATTTGACCGGTACGTCGATGCCCGGCTCGCCTTGCTCGAGAGCGACCTCCTGCGCTTCCGCGCGCAGAAGAATCCCGCATTGGCGCTGGCGGAGATGGAACGGGAAACCTTAGTTGCAACGCGCTCGCATTGGGAGTCGACGTACGGCAAGGACCTGATCGGTGCGCTTCGTGCATTGGCGGTGCGCGGCGATATTGAAGTCTTGACGAGCGCCGCCACGCATGCATACCTCCCGCTCCTGCAGTGCGACAGCAGCGTGAGAGCACAGCTTATTACAGGAACCCAAGCGACTGCGCGGGCGTTCGGTATTCAACCGGTAGGCATCTGGTTGCCCGAATGCGCGTACCATCCCCGCCTACTCCCGATGCTCGAGGAGCTGAACCTGCGTTACTTCTTTTCAGATTCGCGCGCGGTAAAACGCAGCAGCAACCAGACGACGCTGCAGCCTTTGCGCGTGGGTGAGAGCAGCGTCGCAGTTTTTGCTCGCGATGAGCGTGCGAGCGGGCAGGTTTGGGACAACGACCTCGGCTATCCAGGCGACGAGTGGTACCGCGAATTTCATAAACAAGATGTACGATCCGGCAATCGGTATTGGCGCGTTACGGATAAAGCAGCCGACCTGGGAGCAAAGACGCTCTATATGCCGCAACGCGCGAACGAGCGGGTACTTGCGCACGCGCGCCATTTTGCAGAAATAATCGGCGAGCGTTTGCAGCAATCCCGAGACGAGGGGATCGTCCGTCCCTATGTTGTCTTAACGTTTGACGCAGAGCTCTTTGGGCATTGGTGGGCCGAAGGGCACCGTTGGCTCGAGGAGACGTTGCAGCTGCTTGCAAGCGATGTAAACGTGGCGTTCACCAGCCCGTCTAAATATCTGCAGAGCCATCCACCGCAGCGGGCTTTAGAGCTGGTTGAATCATCGTGGGGAACGGGCGGAGATCACACGGTGTGGAATAACGACGATGTCGCCTGGATGTGGGAACACATTCATCGCTGCGAGCGGGCCTTTGAGCGCTTTCTGGTATCGCAGCAAGATGTGCCCGCCGCGAGAGTCAAGCAGGCGGCGCGAGAACTGTTCCTGTTGCAAAGTAGCGATTGGCCTTTTTTGATTACGAAGCGACAATGTGCCCAGTACGCCGGCGACCGATTTCGGGGGCACGTTGCGCGGTTCGACGAACTCATTGCAGGCGGCACCGGCCTTGACGCGTTTGAGGCCGACACGCTTTTCGAGGATATTGAAGTGCGCGCATTTCGTGATTTCGCGGAATGTGTTTCGTGAAGGTCCTTGCCGTACTCGACGCGCGCCGGGAACCGTTGTCGGTCGTCGTCGACGAGGTGGCCGGCGTTATTTTTGGCGGAGGTACGGTCATTTTCCCGACCGACACGGTGTATGGTATCGGATGCGACCCGTACCGCCTCGAAGCGATTGACAGAGTGTATGACGCTAAGAAACGGCCGGCGCATAAACCGCTAAGCTTACATTTGGCGACGGTGGCCGAATTTCTTGAGTATGTACCCGAAAACACGATGGCAACGCTCGCTGCGAGGCGGCTCATGCCCGGTGCGGTGACCGTTATCGTGCGCCGTCCTGCGTTTATCAGCGAAGACGTCTCATCCGGCCTTGCGACCGTTGGTTTCCGCGTCCCGGACCACGCCCTCTGCAGCGCCATTTTGGAGCGCGTTGGACCCCTTGCGGTTACCAGCGCAAATACCAGTGGAGAACGTCCATATTGCGGGGAAGGCGATGTCGACTCGCTGCCGCGGGCGGACCTGCTGGTCGAGAACGGCTCCACGCCCCACCGCGCCGAATCCACGGTAATTGACCTGTCCGGCAGCGTTCCCCGCTTGTTGCGCGAAGGAGTGGTTTCGCACCAAACACTAATGGCCCAATTGGGACCGGTCATCAAACCAACGGTGAAGATTCGCACGACACAATGAAAAAATACAAAGCGACGATTGCGGCACTAGTAATTCTGCTCACGGGCACGGCCGCTGCCATGGCTGCCAACGGTGGCGCCTCATTTCGTTTCGGCGAGTGGAACGTGCATACCCAAGCTGCCGACTTCAATTTCAATTCAGGTGACTTTTCGATTCCCGGGCACATCACGTTGACGCGGCCTACCGGCGATATCAATGCGGACCGTGCAAGCGGCAATCAAAAACGCAAAACCGCCACACTGTTCGGCCATGTGGTGCTTCACGATTCGCAAGGCGGAATTGGGGCAATCAGCAGCACCGGCACGGGTTCGCACGAACCTTCAACGCTCACGACCGACGAATTGACGGTGGATTCCAACAACAAAATGTACACGGCCGTGGGCAGCGTGCATTTCGTCCAGGGTGCCAAAACCGTCGATGCTCAGCGCGGCGTTCTCAACGATCGCACTCACGATCTGAACTTGACGGGCAACGTACGGATTGTGGATGGCGACCGCGCAATGGACGCGCAAACCGTGCTGTACAATACCGCTTCGGGACAGGCTCACGCGAGCGGCAACGTCAACATTCGGTTCCCCGGTGAAGCGGCGAGCGCACCGCAGGGTGTAGCGCCCACCGCGAAAGCGAAACCCAAACCGAAGCGCCACTAGTAACGTGGATCCATCGCTCTTCGGAGCGGTCGAATCAAAGGACGCGCCTCTCGCGGTTCGTATGCGGCCTAGGACGCTCGACGACTTCGTCGGCCAAAACCACATCATCGGCGATGGTCGTGCATTGCGCAAAGCCATCGAAAGCGATCGGGTTCCTTCGCTTATTCTCTGGGGGCCGCCGGGCACGGGAAAAACCACACTCGCCGAGATTGTCGCGCTGCTCACCCATGCCCATTTTCATGCGCTATCCGCCGTCAGTGCCGGCGTTGCTGACTTGCGGCGAGTTGTCGGAGAAGCGTCGCAGCGCAAGAATCTTGGAAAACGAACGGTGCTGTTTATTGACGAAATCCACCGCTTCAATAAGGCGCAACAGGATGCCGTCTTGCCGTACGTAGAGGACGGCACGATCACGCTCATCGGCGCGACGACCGAAAACCCGTCTTTTGAAGTCAATTCGGCGCTGCTCTCGCGTTCGCGCGTGTTCGTATTACACGCGCTTGATGACGAAGATCTCTCGTTGATTCTCGATCGAGCGCTGAACGATCGCGAGCGCGGCTTGGGTAAATTAGAACTGACCATCGCGCCGGTTGCAAAGAAGGAATTGATCGCCCGCAGTAACGGGGATGCGCGCGTTGCGCTCAGCACCCTCGAATTTGCCGCAGGTGCAGTGGAGCACCAGCCGTTGCAAGAGCGCGAGATTTCCGCTGCGCTGGTTGCCGATGCTCTGCAAAGGCGCGCGGTCTCCTACGACAAGGGTGGCGATCAACACTACGATGTCATCAGCGCATTCATCAAGAGTCTGCGCGGTAGCGATCCCGACGCGGCGCTGTACTGGTTAGCCCGCATGATCGACGCCGGAGAAGATCCGCTCTTCATCGTGCGGCGCATGGTGATTCTGGCCTCCGAAGACGTCGGCCTCGCCGATTCTCGAGCCCTCCAAGTTGCCGTTGCCACGCAACAGGCGGTTCACTTTGTCGGCATGCCCGAAGGCTTTTACGCCCTAGCTCACTGCGCGTTGTATCTGGCGACTGCTCCGAAAAGCAACAGCGTCGGTCGTGCGTACGGTGCCGCGATGCAGGACGTCGCCTCGACGCGCAACGATGCGGTGCCTTTGCACCTGCGCAACGCGCCCACCGGACTAATGAAGAACTTGCAATTTGGCCGTGAGTACAAATACGCGCATGACGACTACCCAACGATGAAGGACGAATCATCGCTTCCGCCGGCCGCGCGATTGCAAGCCTATCTTCCCGACAACGTTGCTGAACGCGCTTATTACCAACCCGGCGATCAGGGTGAAGAAAAAGAATTGGTGCAATGGCTCGCGCAGCGCCGCCGCGGACCAGCATGATGGTGTCGAGCGAGCGGATCTACCTGGACCACGCGGCTACGACGACGGCTCGGCAGGAAGTCGTCGAAGCGATGTTACCCTATTTAACGCAGTACGGCTATAATCCAAGTTCTTTGCACCGCGAAGGACGCAAGGCTCGCGCCGCCGTGGATGCGGCTCGCGAAACCGTTGCGCGTAGTCTCGGAGCGCGCGCAAAGGAAATTGTTTTTACCGGCGGCGGATCGGAAGCCGACAATCTGGCAATCGTCGGTGTCGGACGGGCGCTAGGTTCGCGCGGAAAGCATGTCGTCACCTCAACCATCGAACATCAGGCAGTATTGCACGCGGTCAGTGTGCTCGAAGATGAGGGGTGGAACGTAACGGTTCTGGATGCGGACCGCAACGGCATCATCGATCCGCTGCGATTCGAAAGCGCTTTGCGTCCGGACACGACGCTGGCTACCATCATGTTGGCGAACAACGAGATCGGCACAATCCAGCCCATCCAGCGTTTGGCCGGCATTGCTCGTAAGCACGCCGTGGTCTTTCACGCGGACGCCGTCCAGGCACCGGCGCACCTGCCGCTGGACGTTAGTGAACTGGGGGTGGATCTACTTTCAATCTCGGCGCATAAATTTTATGGGCCCAAAGGCGTGGGCGCGTTGTACGTGCGGGATGGTACGCCCCTGGTTCCCCTCATCGTCGGCGGTTCGCAAGAATTCGCCAAGCGAGCGGGCACCGAAAATGTCGCGGGGATTGTCGCGATGGCCGTTGCGATAGAAATGGCCGTTGGGGAATTTCCGCATACACCGCAAAGAATACAAGCGTTGCGCGATCGCCTGGAGAGCGGGATTGAACAACGCATACGGGATGTGCGGGTGAACGGCAAAGGAGGGCCGCGCATCGCTAACAACTGCAATGTTTCCTTTGCGGCAGTCGACGGTGAAGCGCTGTTGATAGGTCTCGATCTCGAAGGTATCGCAATCTCGACCGGGAGTGCTTGCGCCTCGGGTGCGCCCGAACCCAGTCATGTGATCTCGGCGCTAGGAATCGCGCCCAAGTGGACGCGCGCTGTTGTGCGCTTTTCGTTGGGCCGCGAGACCACGCGGGCGCACATCGATCGCACGCTGGACGTTCTGGTCATGGTTGTCTCGCGCTTGCGCGGTGTCTAAAGCCGCGTGTCGAAGTCGACCAGCTGTGCAAGAGCGTAAGAAATCGGACTTTCGAGGGAATGAACGCTTTGTGCCCTGAAAGCGCTGACGGAGGAGTATGTTTTGACTACGGGTTTTAATTGGTCGATCGTTCTTGACGTTGGGGTGGGCCTCGGCGTGCTTCTGCTTGGGATCGGGGTGTTTATAGCCATGCGGGCGCTTGCCGGAACACTCGCCCGAGTGAATCTCACACTGGACGGGGTAGACCAACAACTTGCCGGCATTGGCAAGCCGGTTGCTGACACGCTGACCCACGTTGGGGGAATCGCAGGTACCGCGGACCAGACCATCGCCCGGCTCTCGCGCGTCGTCGATTCGGTCGAAGGCGTTGCGGGCAGCGTTGCAAAGACGGCTGCGCTCACCCAGACCGCCATTTCTCCCACTCTTATCAATGTGGGCGCTACCTTGAGCGGCATTAGCGCCGGACTTCGGCGGCTGGTGCGTGGCGCCGGTGGCAACGAAACAACCGACTTCAAGTAAGGAGAATGAATGGACAACGACAATGACGCTGCTCGCAGCGGCGGCGGCTTCATGGCCGGCTTTTTGATGGGCATGCTAGCCGGCGCGGCATTGGCAATGATGATCGTGCCACAGACTGGTGAAGAAACGCGCGATCTCGTTTTCGGAAAAGCGCGAGAGGCGGGAAATCTGGCGAAAGACGCGAGCGGTGACCTCCGCGAGAAAGTTTCGTCTATCGCGACCGACCTGCAAACCGGCGCCTCTGGCGTGTATGCGCGAGGGAAGCAAGTGATCGACGCGGCGCGTTCTACTGTGGGCGCGGTGGTCGACGAAGGGAAGGCAGCGGCCGATACCACGAAGGTTGACCTGTCCGAACAAGCGGTAGCCGATAGACCCCCCGCCGGCGGAATCTAGATCAGGTGGATATCAAAGTCAACGTTCGGGAAGCCGCCGGTGATTGTTATGTGGTTGACCTCAACGGCGAGATCGACGTGTATACGTCGCCGAAAGTCAAAGACGCCATTTCGGAATTGATCGATCAGGGACACTACAACTTGGTGATCAATTTGGAAAAAGTTCGCTACATCGATTCAACCGGTTTGGGCGTGCTCATCGGCGGCCTTAAACGGGTTCGCGAACATGGTGGTTCCGTCAATCTTGTCTGCACGAATCCGCAGATAAAGAAAATTTTCGATATCACGGGGTTAGTCAAGATTTTCGGCATCTTCGATGATGAAGATGCGGCGATGAAGGCGCTGGTTTGAACGCTCAGGTCGTGCGCGACGACGCCCTGGGGACCGTGCAATTGCGCATTCCGAGTAAGCCTGAGTGGGTCGCAGTTGCCCGTTTGGCGGTCGCCGCAGTCGCCAACCGCCTGCGTTTCTCGATTGAGGAAATCGAAGACGTGAAGCTGGCTGTGGCCGAAGCCTGCACCAACTGCATTCAACACGCAGTGGGCAGCGATCAAATCGAAGTCACCTGTGACATCGAGCCCAAAGGACTTACCGTGCGGGTTCGCGATCAGGGGCGCGGCACACGACCCGACAACATTGGGTCCCGACGCATTGCGGAGCCACGCGTGGGAGGACTTGGCGTGTTCCTGATTCGTTCGCTGATGGACACC
>JALZBG010000185.1 GCA_030947645.1 Vulcanimicrobiota bacterium
ATTGTAGATGCTTTGAACAACGCCCTTGCCGAAGGTTTTCGTTCCGATCAGCGTCCCCACTTTGTAGTCTTGGATCGCTCCGGAGGTGATTTCGGAAGCGCTGGCGGTGTACTTGTTTACCAACACAACCAGTGGCGAAGCCCCAATAGTCCCGCCTCGCGCTTGCTGCGAATCGCGGGCTCCAGAGCGGTCAATGGTGGAAACGATGGTTCCTGAAGGGATGAACAAACTGGATATCGCAACCGCGGCCTCCAACAAACCGCCGCCGTTGTCGCGCAAGTCGAGGATGTAGCCTTTCGCGCCGTGAGCTTTCCCGTCAAGCAACGCGCGCCGAACTTCATCGGCCGAGGTGTCGCCGAAATCAAAAAGGCGCACGTACTCAAAGCCATCCGACATTTTTGCCTTTACTGAAGGCACATGGATGACTTGGCGCATGATCGCGTACCGTCGTTCGGCCATCGATTTAAGCGGGTGGGTGATTAACCGTACAACCGTCCCCGCCGGACCGCGAATCAGACGCTCGACTTCATCGAGTTTCAGTCCTTTGGTCGATTTCCCGTCGACGCTGATTACAACATCTCCCGGCTTTACGCCGACGTGCGCGGCGGGCATCGATTCAATCGGTGTAACGATGATTTGGTTGGTTTTGGGATCCTGAACGATGTACACGCCGATTCCGCCGAAATTGCCTCCCGAAAGCGATTCTTGCAAACCTTGAATGTCGTGCGGAGAAAGGTACGTCGTGTACGGGTCGTTGAGCGAGTTCAACATCCCACGGATGGCGGCTTGCGTCAGCTCGACCTTCCCGACTTGGTTCCCGTAGTGGTTCTGCGCCGCGGCGAGCTCGTCTCTAAGACGTGCTTCGTCGTGCGCTTGATCACCGCTCGCGTAAATCGCCGGGAGCGAGGGACTCGCAATCTTCCGGTATTTGAGATATTCGATCAATCCGTTATGCTCGCCGCTCAGGAGCGTCTGCGCCATGACCGGTTTGTAGAAAGCTTCCTCGACGCGCCGGAAGGCGAGGTTAAGAAGTTTTTCGTCGGGTGACCCCGATGTGAGCAGCGAACGCAAGTCCACGCTGGCCACTCCGGTCGATGTAACGTTTAACTGCGCTTGTTGATAGCCGCGCTCGAAGCCCAAATACAAAGCGCCCACGAGGGCCACACCGGTAACGACTAACGCTGCAAAGAGTGCTCGAACTGTAGCTGGCACGAAACCTACTTTATATCTGAACGACAGTAAAACGGCCATCCCGTCTGCCGGCGGCGCTGTGTACCGTTAAGATACCCAGTTCCCTGCCGTTGGTTTCGGGAGGCTAGCGTTGAAACTTAATGAAGCCGCGACGCCGGATCCACCGGCCTGCCGTCAACGCGAACCTCGAAGTGCAAATGCGGCCCGGTTGATGCGCCAGTCGAACCGACCGCTCCGATTGCTTGCCCTTTTTGAACGTCTTGACCCGGGCTCACGAAGATAGCCGAGCAGTGCGCGTATCCGGTTGAAATACCGCCGCCGTGATCGATCAAGATGTAATTTCCATACCCGCCGTACCAGGAAGCGGAGATCACGCGTCCGGCCGCAGAGGCGGCGATCGTAGTTCCCATATTGGCGGCGATGTCGAGGCCCATATGAAACTCCGTGCCGCCTCCAAACGGGCTTTGGCGGTACCCGAAGGGTGAGGTGACGGGACCCGAAACTGGCCAGCCAAGCGCGCCCGGCGCGCCGGTTTCAGGCGGGAGAACTGCCACGCCGGCGGCGCGCCGGGCCGCTGCGGCTGCGGCGGCAGCGGCCCGGCGCTGCGCTTCATATTCCCGTTGCCGTTCGACGATGAGGCCTTCGAGCGAGCGTTCTTCTTGTGCTGAAAGACCTTCCAATTGAGCGACTTGCGTTGCGACATGCTGCCGCTGGGCGTCCGCCAGCCCGACCAGTTGCCGGCGTTCGTCCGCGAGCGCGGCCAGTTGCGTCTTGGCTTGCTCTTGCTGGGCTTTTGAACGCTCCAGCGCGACTTGCGCACTTTCTAGGCGTTGCTGAATCCCCGCGACGACGCGTTCCGCCTCGCGCCGCGCACGGATTGCCCGCTGATTGGCGGCGACCAACAAGCGGATGTCGTCCCACCGTTCAACGAAATCGGAAAAGGAGGTTGATGATAGGATGACGTTCAGGTAGCCGAGATCCCCGCGTTCGTAGATGTCTACCAAGCGGCGCTTTAGCGCATCGGTATGTCGTTCGAGTGTAGCTTTCGCTGCGTCTAACTGAACGGTGTTCCATGAAAGGCGCCGCTGGTTAACCCGTACTTGTGCGCTCAGCGCGTCGAGGTGCGCACCCACGTCGTCGATCGCGTGTGTGGTTGCAGCTAGTTGATTCTGGAGATTACTCACCCGCACTTGGGCGGTTTGCAGCGCGAGGCGTTTCTGATGCAACTGTTCGTGGACGCCCCGCGCCTTGCTTTGCTGTTCTTGAATGCGGTCGTTAATGCTTGGCTGGGAGGCTGACGCGGAGCACGAAACTCCGCACAAGGCTGCAACGATGAACCCGCGGCAAATATAAACGCGCCAAACCGCGTTCGAGGCGGGCATTACGTCCGCAGGTACCGCCCCACGGAAATCCACGAGGCCACGATTCCTACTGACCCGCCCACGATGAGGAGTTCCAGGATCAAGCTGCGCTCATCAACGGCTGCCGTATTGAGTCGAATGAAGGGCAGCGCCGAAAAAAGTTTCGGCAGCAACTCGATGCGAACCGCCGCGAGGGCGCCGATGGCAAGCAACGCTCCCAAGAGGCCGTCAAGCATCCCTTCGCATATGAATGGGCCGCGGATATACGCATTGGTTGCGCCGACCAGTTGCATGATCGCGATTTCCCGCCGGCGCGCAAAGACCGTCAGGCGGATCGTATTGGAAATGATGATGGCGGCGACGAAAACAAAGACGATGATAATGGCAAGACCGAGCCGGACCAGCACGGCGCTGATCCGCACCAATTTCGAGACCACGTCTTGCCCGTAGTTTACCGTAGCTACGCCGGGAAACTTGGCAATGTGCGCGGCCACAGCGGACACCATATCCGGGCGTCGCACCCGCACGCGTAATTTATCAGGGAGCGGATTTTCAGTGAGGATTGAAGTATCGATCTGGCCTTTCATCCGCTGACGCATTTCACGCAGCCCTTGCTTCTTGGGCACAAAGGTTTGGGAGATGACGCGCCGGTCCGCAGCTAACCGCGTCCGTATGTCGTGGATCTGCGCGTTCGCCGCACCTTCGTTGAAATATACCGAGATCTCTATCTGGTTGAAGATTTCGTTTCCAAGATGAATAACCGTTTCGCGCGTGTAGAGGAAGATGCCGAGCATGACGATGGTTACTGTGACCGTGCCGATCGCCGTAGCTTGCATCGCGGCGTTGCGCGTGAAGTTTCGAAGAACTTCACCCAGAAAGAACTTGACTCTGCCCCAGTCCAAGGAAGTAATACCCTCGCTCTTCATCGGTAACGACTCGCCCGTCCTCCAGGCGAATCACCCGTCGTCGCATGCGGTCCACGACGGCTTGGTTATGGGTAGCGACCACGACAGTCGTCCCTTTGAGATTGATGCGCAATAGCAGTTCCATGATCTCGGTTGTGTTGGATGGGTCCAGGTTACCGCTGGGTTCATCGCACAGGAGGATTTTGGGATTGTTCACGAGCGCACGGGCAATTGCGGTACGCTGCTGTTCTCCACCCGAGAGTTCATTGGGATACATGCGGCTCTTGTGCGAGAGGCCCACTAAGTCGAGCGATCGCGGAACCTGCCTGCGGACGTCTTTGGTTCTGGCGCCGGTAACTTGCATCGCGAACGCGACGTTTTCCCAGACGGTCTTGTCAATGAGCAGTTTGAAATCTTGAAAGACGACCCCGATGTGACGCCGCAAGGCTGGAACGCGAGAGCGCTTTAAGCGGTCCACTCGTATGCCGTCGACGGTTACTTGGCCTCTGGTCGGAACGATCTCGTGATA
>JALZBG010000186.1 GCA_030947645.1 Vulcanimicrobiota bacterium
CAGCTTCATCGAAAGTTTCGAGCGGCTTACGATCGACAATCCGGCCGGGGTCTTAGTAACCTCCAACGGCACGGGCCCTGAAGCCACGCCGGGGAGGGTAGCTTGGACGGTATACTGATCGCGCTGCTGCCCTGCTGCCGGCGGATACGCCGCGACGTCGCCGTTCACGTTGGATACGCTGACGGTTTTCCCAGGCAGAAGATAACCGGAAAAAGTCACGACGCGCGTCTGTCGAGCGCATGCTGCCATCAGGATGAGCGTGGCCAGAACGAGGCTACGAACGTACAGGGCAATCAATGCAAAGCGAACCTTCCTGGTAGGATCTGGTTTCGTTCCCTTACTCACCAGACCATCCGTGCAACCTGCCCACGGCAGGCGGTAAATCGGCTAGGTCACAATAAATGTGACGGTGTACGATCCGTTCGTTCGCGGTTGCTTCGCCGCTGGAGTCCGTACAATCTCAGCACCGGATACGGTTCGCGACCGCGTGTTTCCATGTGAGATGTGGTACCCGGCGGCCAAGCAGTACGCGGGTAAAGATATTTCAACGGAAACGCAAGACTTGTTCGCCGTTTCTTCGCGCCTATCGCCGCGCTCTCAAATGGCGGTACGCAACGCTTTAGTCCAGCCAGGCACCTATCCGCTGATCATTTTCTCGCATTATAGCGGCGGCCACCGGCGCAGCGCCACATTTCTTTGCACTCACTTGGCGAGCCACGGATATATGGTCGCGGCCTTAGATCACTCAGAGCTTGTAGCGGCGGAACTTGCGCCCCAACGCGATGAGACCGCCGAGCAGAAGAGTGCACGCGCGCAAGCGTGGATCGCGAACCGCGTTCCCGACATACGGTTTCTGCTCGATTATTTGCTTGAGAGCACCGCATGGGACTTCCCAGCTAAGCCCGATCCGACTCGCATTGGAATCGTTGGACACAGCTTCGGTGGTTGGACGGCACTCGCTTCAACCGACGCGGACCAGCGCATTGGTTCCGTGGTCGCCCTCGCGCCGGCCGGAAGCTCTCGGCCCAAACCGGGGATTCTTCGCGTGAACCTTTCTTTCGATCGGGGGCGTGAGGTTCCCACGTTGTATCTGGTCGCTGAAAACGACACTTCACTCCCGCTCGACGGAATGTACGAACTATTCGAACGGACCCCCATGCGCAAACAAATGCTCATCTTGCGACGGGCCGACCACTTACATTTCCTCGATAACGTCGAGCACGAACACGAAACCGTCCGCAACATGCCCTTCACCGGAGAACTGGCGTGGATCCCGAAGGAAATGCCGCCGATCGCGGAACTCTGTTCGGGCGAACAGGCGCATTTATTTGTACGTGGACTCACGCTTTGCCACATGGATGCAACGTTGAAAAAACGGAACGAAGCGCAGCGATTTTTGGACGGTGATGTTCGGGGCGAGCTCGCCGTACGACGGGTCGACGCGATCCAATATCATGTGTGAAGCTTCATTTCCTTTCCCGGTCACGCGGATGCGCTTTGTCGTATACTTTGCTCATGTGATCGATGGTGGCTTTCATGTAGATCTGCGTGCTCGCCAGGCTCTCGTGCCCCAAGAGTTCCTTGATCGTCATGATATCGGCGCCGTTTTGCAGCAAGTGGGTCGCAAAGGAATGCCGCAGCGTGTGCGGGCTGGCATGACCCGCGATCTTACTCACCGCGGCGATGTCGCGAAAGATCTCCCACAACTGCCGAACCGAAAGCCGACGTTTGCGTCGAGATAAGAAGAAGGCCGTATCGAGTGAAGAAGGACGCAGACCAAGATAGCGGCGCATGGCATCCACGGCGGTATGATTGATGATCACCAGCCGTTCCTTATTGCCCTTTCCGATCACCCGCATGCGCCGCCTCTCCAGATCGACGTCGTCCAAGTTCAGACCGACCAGTTCCGCGCGCCTGATTCCGCTCGCGTACAGTACTTCCAGCATTGCAGCGTCGCGAGCGCGCTGAAAATCGCTGCGCCCGGCAAGCGAGGTTCCAAGGAGTTTGCTGACGTCGGACGCGGGGATTGCTTTGGGGATGCGCTTGGGAAGTTTTGGGAGTCGTACGCGCGCCGCGGGATTGTCGGCCCGTATCTCCAGGTAACTCAAGTGCTCGTAAAAGGCCCGCAGCGCGGAGATCTTTCGACGAACCGTATTGGCCGCCAGTTGGCGCGCCCCCATCAGTTCGGTAATGATAAATCGACGAATGTCCGAGGGCGTCGCCTCGCGCAATCTTGGGAAATACTGCGAATGGCGTTCCTTCGTGTTGCCGTTCAGAAAGCGCCCGAACATCTCAACGTCGTCAACGTACTCATCGATCGTCAACGGCGATTGATGTTTGCTTCGCAGCGTCCCCACGAACGACACAATCAGCGGATCTGTGCTCGGCGCTTTGGTCTCACGCGGATGGTTCACTGACGCTAACTCTATCACGCCAAGGTACGCTTTTCCAAGAATGCAGCCCAACTTCCGCGAAAGGGGCGTCGTTGACGCCGCAGTCCGGTTGGCAATCCATCACGCCGGCGGCTCCACATGGAGGTCAGCCTTGCCGATTACGTTCTTCCTGGCATGGTTTCGCTCAGAATCTGGATCTGCACATGGTTCCTGGGCTGCGAAGAACTGCTGGTCGATCTGGTCTGCACGGTCACCGGCGGACCATGCAACTACACCGGTAAAGGCAACCCAATCCCCCTTACCAAGGAAGCCGACTTCAACGCCTTCGTGGAAGACCTCGAAAAATCGCTAGACAAGAACCAAGTTCCCGTTACGACGCAAAACAGGCTGCTCAGACTTCTCGCCCCGCTTTCACCCGCAGCGAGCGAATAGCTTTCAAGCGGCGTCCGCTCTCGGGTTTCGCGTCCCGTGACCTTAGTCGAACAATCAACTTGGGTCACGGGTGCAAGCACCTCTGGACCTAGTTGAAGCGCAAAGGACTCCTAACTTCCCTCAAGCACGAACGTTATAAGCATGTTGACCTTATAACCAGTAATCTTACCGTTGTTGATTTGGACGGTTTGTTCTTTGATCCACGCCCCCTCAACGCCGCGCAAGGTCTCAGTCGCACGCTCGATGCCCCGCCGAATTGCGTCTTCAAAACTCTGAGTTGAGGTTGAACTGATCTCGGTAACTCGGGCTACTGACATACGTGGGCTCCTTCATGACAATGAGTGCGCATACTGTTCTTGGCCATAGGGTTGGGATTGGGATTGGGCGGCGCATCGGGACTGGGCGGCGCTGTCGGGTCGGGCGGCATCCCTGGAATGTCCGGACCAGACGGACGGGGCACTTCGGGCGGCATCGGCATCTGCGCTTCGACATCAATCAACGCTGCGTGCATGTAGGTCTCCCTGTTCTTAACTTGGATCTATTATGATGTTTGCGCCGAAGTACATTTAAGCGGGCACTCCACGTGACACCTTTCGCGTTACCAATCGACAGTTATCTGCTAAATCGTCGCTACGCCTTGAAAACCTGCCGCGAGCATTGCAGTTCCGAAAGCGGCCGAGCTTCATCAATCGTTGCGCCCGCGACCCCAACGCGCTAGTGCTTTTTAAAAAATGACGCGGATTTCATGGTTGACCGGCCTGCGCTAACTGCGGCCGGTTTGCATTTCTGCGTCTCGGCACTCGCGCATGGCGTCATTTCAGCTGATTCCCTGGCGGAAAGCGAAATGTCGCCGGAATCTATGCTATACTCATGCGCAGGCAAAAAAGTGCTTGCGTTACAAAAGATCGGAGATTTTTATGTTCGTACAGGTCGTTCACGACGTCTTAGATGGCGATGCTTGGAAAAAACTGAGCTCAGAGTGGACCCCTCCTACTGGGGTTAAATTACATACCACCGTCACCACGCGGGATCACTCGAAACTCTTTTGCCTCTGGGAAGTCGAATCGGTTGACGCGCTATCGGGTATCCTCGACGCGCCAACAAAGGGCATCCTGAAGAACACGTACCACGCCATAGACGAGAAAGCGCCGCTCACGAT
>JALZBG010000061.1 GCA_030947645.1 Vulcanimicrobiota bacterium
CTGGGTAGTCGCAAAACCGGCACGATACACGCCGTTGTTTACGGTCTCATAGATCGAAGCGTTTATCTCGTCGATCTCGGCGCGATGCTGTTGGGGATAGAGATCGAGTTGTGAGTTGCCGAAAGCTTCGAACTGCGTTTCGAGCATTCGCATGATGTCGTCGTCCGAGTTGCTGACAATGCGTGCGGCTTGTTTGTCCCACAGAACGGGGACCGTTACGCGACCGCGATAGTGAGGGTCTGCGGCGAGATAGGCCTCGCTCAAAAAATGAAATCCATTAATTGGATCCGTTGAAGATTGCGGGCCGTCCCGGAATGCCCACCCACGCTCATCACGGATGGGATCGACGACCGTCATCCCGATCACGTCTTCCAAGCCCTTGAGTTTGCGAACGATAATCGTACGGTGCGCCCACGGGCACGCCAGCGAAACGTACAGATGATAGCGGCCCGCTTGGGCGGGGAACGCGGTTCGACCCGCCGCTGAAACCCAGTCGCGAAACGAATCTTCCTGACGAACGAAGGCGCCGTCCTGCGACTGCTCCGCCGGGAATTGAGGTTGAACCGTCATCTTCAAACGAATGGCCTGCCTTCGAGATACTGTAAGCACGACGCTATGACGAACCGCGCCTAAGTCCTGCGGTGATAGTGCTCCAAGGAGTCCGAGAAGCTCCTACAAAGTGTGCGAACGGACAGCACGACGGCTTTTTTGATGAACTGTGAGGAAACGTGGCGCGCAAATACGATGCAATTATTGTGGGTGGCGGGCACAACGGGCTGGTAACGGCCTGTTATCTGGCGCGTCAAAACTGGAAGGTCCTAGTCCTCGAGCGACGTTACATTGTGGGCGGCGCGTGCGTGAGCGAAGAAATCTTTCCCGGGTTTAAGGTATCGACCGCTGCCTACGTAAACAGCCTGTTCCGTCCGGAAATTATCCGCGACTTGCGGCTGCGCAATTACGGCTTTGAAGTGCTGGAGCGTAACCCTGCGTCCTTTTCGCCATTCCTTGACGGACGATACCTCATGCTCGGAGGCGACCTCAAAACGAATAGGCGCGAAATCGCCAAATTCAGCTCAAAAGACGCGCAAAATTATCCGAAGTACGAGGCAATGTTGGAGCGGGTCGCAGCCGTCGTCGAGCCGACGCTGATGCGCAAACCGGCCAACACGGTACGACCGAGCATCTCCGATTTGCTGAACATGGTAAAGTTGGGTCGCGGTTTGCAGAAAATGGGCAGCGGAATGGGTGAGGCAATTGAAGTTCTCACCGGAGCGGCCCGCACGATTCTCGATCGCTGGTTTGAGTCGGAAGAACTCAAAGCAACGCTTGGAACCGACGCCATCATCGGTGCATTTTCCTCTCCGTCGATGCCCGGAACAGCTTACGTGCTCTTTCATCATGTCATGGGAGAAACCAACGGCAAACGCGGAGTGTGGAGTTACGTCAAGGGCGGGATGGGTGGCCTGACACAAGCGCTAGCGAAGGCGGCCGTCCACTTGGGCGTAGACATTCGCACGGAAGCCGAAGTCACGAAGATCCTCGTGAAAAGGAATAGCGTCAAAGGTGTGGCGCTAACGACCGGAGAGGAATTCCGTGCTTCCAACGTAGCCAGCAACGTCGATTGCAACATCACGTTCAACAAGTTGATGGAAGCAAAAACCCTACCGCCGGCTTTCCTTGAAGCGGTCAACCGCATCGACTACGGCAGCGCTTCGCTGAAAATCAACATCGCGCTGAACGCACTACCCAATTTCGCGGCCTGTCCAGGCACAACGCCGGGGCCACAGCATCGAGGAACGGTGCATCTTTGCCCCGATCAGGACTACATCGAGCGCGGGTACGACGATGCCAAATACGGCGTGCCTTCCAGGGACCCTATTGTCGAGTGCACCATCCCGTCAGCCGTTGACCCCAGCGTCGCACCGCCGGGTAAGCACTTGATGTCCATGTTCGTACAATATGCACCCTATAGGCTCAAAGACGGGACCTGGACTCTTGACGCAAAAACTCGCTTTGCGGATCGTTGTTTCCAAGTCCTGGAACAATATGCGCCCGGTTTCAACGCGTCCGTCATCGACCGGCAAATACTTAGTCCCCTCGATTTAGAACAGATGTTCAATCTGACCGGCGGCAATATTTTCCAAGGAGCGATGCCCGTGCATCAGCTCTTCATGATGCGTCCCGTCCCCGGTTTCGCTGGTTATCGAATGCCCATAAAAGGACTGTATTTGTGCGGGGCAGCCGCCCATCCAGGTGGCGGCGTCATGGGCGCCGCAGGATTCAACGCAGCGCGTGAAATGCTCCATGGCTAAGAATGACGCGTGTTAGTGCGAGTTGAAATAGAGTCGCATGAGCTGTTCTACGTGCCGCGCAGAACCGTAGCGGCGTGAAGCTCGACAGGCATATTGCGCTGCCTCCCGCCATCTAGAATCATCCTGCAATTGCTCGATAGCGCGAGCTAATGCGCCTTCATCACCGCGGGGCACCAGTTTCCCGCCTTTTCCCAACCACTCTCTGACTGCGCCGCTGGAGAATGCGACGACCGGGCGTCCTCGCGCGAACGCCTCGATGCCAACCAGTCCGAAAGGTTCGCCCCATAGCGAAGGAACCGCAACGATGCGCGCCTCATCAATTGCTCGGCGAACGTCTGGCGCGTCGAGCAACCCGTGAAGCAGAACCCGGACGCCGCGCAACTGCGCTTCTCTCAACGCTTCATTCAGCTCCGGTCCATCGCCCGCGACAGCTAGTTCCGGCCGGCGCTCCGGAGCAATTCGAGCTATGGATCGAACCAGCGAACGCAGGCCCTTCTGCGGAACCACACGGCCGACAAAGAGCACTCGGTCATTTCGCGGGATCTGTGGCGGATTCTCCCCGAATGCGTCGGCAGTCAAAGGGGGGTCTAAGATGACTAGTGTTTTCGGATCGCAACCGTTACGCTGCGCCAGCATCGACATATACTGCGACATTACGACGACGTGGTGCGCCCGCGTTATGTAAGAACGCACTTTGTTCCGTCTTGCGATGAGTTGCAATGTTCGAGGGCGGGGGCCGTACGCGCAGCCGTGCACCAAAGCGTGGAGTGCGCAGGCACGACCCATTTTAACGCCGCAAATTCCGCCGCCTCGCGGATAGCGCCGGTCTCCATTTGGGCAAAATGCGCGATGATCGTGCAAATGTGCGATGAGACGGGGGGCTGCACGAGCTGCGCTCAGTACGGCGCTGTCCAGACAGCCGTGAACGGCTACGACATCCGGTGAAAACGCGTCGATCTCTGCGCGCACCCGTTTGGCGGCCTCCGCGGATGGGCGATCGTGTTCGTCGCTCCATACGATTTGGCGGGCAGGCGCACCAAACGCGTTGCGGTCATCCACGCGGCGGGCAACAATGCGTAGATCGCAACCGGCCGCAACAAGCGCCGGCACAACGACCTGCAAGTAGCTCTCGATACCGCCCTGGGGTCCGACGCGTTCGCATATCAGCAGAAGTCGCGGATCAGGCATTCATGCGGTAGTTCTGCTACGGCTTGGAGAATCCGGCGGTTTGGCGAACATCCCGGTCCGTGACTCAGCCGCGCATCGCCGCTCATCTCATTTTAGGTTCGCGAGAGGAACCGTTCTTGGAAGCATTACTTTCGAGTATTTCCAGCGCGGTCGAGACACTAATCGTTGATGATAACGCATCGGGTCAATCGCCGCATAGGGATACGCTGTCAAAAAGTTTCTTCGGCAGATCGAACCGCCTAATATTGGAAAGGTCCACTTTTGTGGATTTTGCAACGGCGCGCAATCGCTGTTTAACCCTGCACACCGCACATGACGCGGGAGACTGGATCGTCTTTGTCGACGCTGATGAAGTACACGCCGACGGGATACGCCGCATCGCATCGGGTCTCCACCGCGTTCCTTCGAACATCGATTTCATCGATGGATTCACATGGCACTTTTTTCAATCATTCGACTATTACACGTCAATAGAAAGGCGCATGGCATTCTTCCGCTATTCTCCCGGGCTGCATTGGGATGGAAGCGTGCATGAAAAGCTAAGCGGACTGTGCGGTTCACGTCTGGCCGTACCCTACGTATATCCGCATTACGGTCATACACTCTGCGTGCGACGGCATGCGGAAAAGGGTCGCCAGTACTCCAGTTTAGGCGCTCCCGGCGCGGTAGTGGATGATGAAGTGGTGCAAAGCATGGGCCCCCGAGCGTATTTTCGGAACGACTATCCGCTGCTGCTGCGCTTCACAGGCGAGCATCCCCCCGCAGCCCGGTCTGTCATTTCGCGACTGCGCGAGCAGTACTCAGCGAGTTACGCACTAACGCATCGCATGGTAGCCGAAGTTCAGACCCCGCTGCGCAAAGCGATCAATGCTTTCCGGCGGCTCAACTACGAACAACGCTGGCGGATTCGTGCGCTTGTACCACTGGCGCGCGTGTTAACGAAAGCGGGCTAGGGAACTGCTAGCGGTACGCTAAAGCCGCTAGTATGCAGTCGTCGCTAAGCTTCTGAAGTGTGATCGCCAAGGTTTCTTCCTCTTCAGGACCTTGCGAGAAGTACCGCTCTAAAGCGATTTCAACGACGGTATGGACGTCCACATTTGCCTGCGCTGCAATTGACTTGACCTTTGCGACGAGGACCACCGGTATCTGAAATCTTAGTAAAGTGTCCACAGCGTTTCGAATCTGATCCGCTTGATAACGCGAAGTAGTCCCTCGCGAAGGAAAGGGTTCCTAATTATTTTACCACCTTTTTGCGTCCAAAAGCACAATGGTAAGTAGTAACAGGGACATCGCACCATAAACAAGCACAAACAATAGGTTTTGTTGCTGTAAACCCTCTTTTTAGAGAGGAGACTGTGGGTTCAATCAGCGTTTTGACGCCCCTGGGATTTCCACTTTTCATTGAAAGCGACGGGAAAGCGATTTCCCGGTCACAATTTGTGAGGGGGCGAACGACGGCACAGTCTTCCGATTCTGTACTGCAAGAGGCGGCGAGACAAGTAGCGGCCTACTTTGCGCGGCGGCTTAAGCTCTTCGAACTGCCGTTGATCTTCACTAGCGGCAACTCATTTGAGCGCAAGGTTTGGAGAGCCGTGGCCCAATTGCGTTTCGGAGAGTTCGTTTCGTACGCCGACGTCGCGCGCGCGGTGGGGCACCCTCGGTCGCACCGCGGAGTTGCCGCAACAATGCGCAAGAGCCCGCTAGATCTTTTTGTTCCGGCGCATCGCGTGATCGGGGCCGACGGACGACTCAAAGGATGCGCTGCAGATTCAGTCCGCGCTCGTCTCGCAGCTTTCGAGGGAACAGGAAGGATCCCATAACAAGCGAAGGACCGACGCGTGAAAAATAGCCGGGCACGACCGGTGATTGTGTGCCTTCTGGGGGCCGCGTGCCTCGGCTTGCCGATGAGCGACGTACCGCCGGTTCACCAGAGGATTGCCGTCGTTCGTGTACCCGTGCATTTATCGCCGCTTTTTCATCCGGTGCGCTCGAGCGGTCTGTTACGGCAATCGCCCGCGCGAGCGCCGATGTTGCGTCAACCGGTCGTTCCGCTGAATCAAGCGCAACCGATCTCGCCCACCGCATCCCCGGTTCCTCTGCCGTTCCGGCGCCGGCACATTGCAGTTCCTGGGTCCATGATCGCCTGAACTGCATTCATCTTGGCACCGCGTTAGTCGCCCGCGGCGACAGCTTTTTAATCGTAGCCTCACGCTATCCGAATCACCCCGATCCCCTGTGGCATCTGCCTGGAGGACGTCAAGCGCCCGGCGAACTTCTTGCGCAGACGGTTGTGCGGGAACTCTATGAAGAGACACGGTTATCCGCAACCGTAAACGATTTGCTTTATGTCAGCGAGTCGTACGACCTCGCAAAGCAAACTCATGTTACGAATTGCACGTTTTCCGCATCTGCAACGGGCGAACCAGCGATATCGCACCATGACGCGCACATCGTCGGTTTCCAATGGGCCGCCGCGGAAGCGCTAGCGCAACACATCACCGTTGCCGTGGTAAGGGAACCGCTGATTGCCTTTCTTTCCGGAAAACCCTCGCGGTATTTCGGTTATGCGAACGCCGGAATTTCCATCGAGTTCGCCGACGCAAGCCAGTCTTTTTTATTTAGATGAAACACGCGAACGTCGACGGGGCTGCCGCCGAGGGAAGCCCCTTTTGGTACAATGCCTCCGTCCCTGAAACCAAGACGTTGCAAAAGCCGGCGTGAAGCAGCGTTGTCCGGCATCAAATAGGCACTGATGCGATCGAGTCGCGCCCCCATAAAACCTTCCTGCAAGAGCGCCCAAACGGCTTCCCGCGCGAATCCACGACCGCGAAATTCACTCACGATGCTGTACCCAATTTCGGCCGAGTGCGTTTCACGACCACTGATGCGCAGCGAGACCCAGCCCATCGGCTTGCGGTGGCGATGCAGGTACATCAGCCATTCAAACCTCCCGATCGAACCAGGCCCCAGGCGGCGCGGGCGTTTGGCGACCATCGCGTTAAAGGTTGCCGCGCCCACCTTCGGAAGATCTTGATATTCCCGCAGGTCGGGTGCCTGCAAAACGTTCCACAGCGCTTTCGAGTTTTGCGCCGTTACCGGCGCCAAGCGGAGACGCTCGGTTCGAATGATCTTCACTTGCGCAACGTTCGGTTTTTGAAGTTTTGGGCAATCCACTGTCGCTGAGCATCCATAGAAGTCTGAAAAGACACCCGATCGCCGGGCCGCGTCAGTAAAGCATTGGGGTTGTTGAGGTCGTTGACGGAAAAAATCCGCAAATCGCCGCGCAAGACGACGTAGATTGTTGTTTGACTAACGGCGATCCGGTCGACTGTTCCGCTCAGCGTAGTTTGCACCGCAGCAGTCGTGGCCTTGTTTCCCAGAAACGTGCGGTACTGCGCAAGCGCATCGTTCTGGGGAGAGCCCGCGTTGACGTTTCCCACCACCACATGACCGTTGGAGGCTTGCACCAATGCGAGGGACTGGTACTTCCCACTCTCGGCGACCAACGGCACGACCCAAGTGTTCGTCGAGAAGGCGTTATAGAGGATCGGCTGCGTGGGTACGAGGCGGCCTTGCCTGACGATCGGGTTGGATGCAACCGCGCGCTGCGCTCCCATCGAACTGAACTCTCCCCCAGCCGCGGTATAGTAGGTCATCGCACCCGTTACCGTGTCCATGTAGGTGAACCCGGTCATGGATTGATCGCTGCTCGCAGGCGACGTGTGATCCACGAACCAAACGAATTCATCGGAGGACAGCAGCATGCCGAATACTTCGCGGCGTGCGGGAAGGTGCACGTCGCGTTCACCGAGCCGAGCGTTCCACCATCCGTGCACGTACCGGCCGAACCAATCGTTGTACGCCAGCGCCAGATCGGGCGGCACGACGCGCTTGACCCAGTGCGGCAAGGTGCCAAAGTTTGATCTCGATATTCTCCGCATGGCGCCCGTAGCTGGATCGACCAGAACCACCGCAGTAACTCTTTGTCCGCTCCAACCGATGGTGGGACGACCCAACGTGGCGATATACTGTGGATCGCCGCGGTCGTCGAGCTGCAACGTTGTTTCAATAATCTGCTCAAAACCGTAACGCAAATAGACATGACGATAGAGATTATCGTTGAGAGGCGCCGACGGAATGTACCGCATAGCCGTGCGCTGACGCACTTCGGCGGCAGAATCTGGATTTTCCGCACTCACCACGATCACACCCGGGCTCGTTCGGCGGGTTATCCATTTGATGAAATCGCGAAATTCCAACGGTGCAACCCACTGCAGCTTCCCCTGCGCGGGCTGGATGTTAAAAGTGCCGACCTGGTAATAGGCGCCCAGCTGGCCAATGACTTTATCGCCGGCAAACGTCGCTGCTTCCTCCGGTACGATGCGCAAATGATTCAGCGACGCCTCAGGCGCAAGCGATGTGCTTACACGCACGTCAGCCACATTACGTAAGCCATTAGCGTCAACGATTGGAGCGATGACCAAGAAACCTGCAAACAATAGCAACGCCGCGCACGAGAGCAGGTAGGGCCACAATGGCGAGCGCCGGATTGAAACGATCCGCCGAGAAGCAATCGCGGTCCTTGCCGCCAGCATCGCGCTATATGCCGCGTTTGGGATGAGCGTGTACAGCAACAGCGTGAGCGCCTGCGGCATAACCAGCGCCGGCATTGCGACGTAGACGTACACCAACACCAGGGGAAGGCCGAGTACCAGCCGCGCTCGCTGCCCGAACCACCAGTTTCGCGAAAAATCAAGATTGATCAAACCCAGCGACATAAACAACGTCGCAAGCAGCAACACCATCAGCGCAACGAGCCCTTGTTGCTCCCGCCGGCAGCGTGATGCTCTATGCGGAGGTGGATATGGATCTCACACAAGCGGTCGCAACGGGGCGCCGCGCCGAAGTGACGTTTCCTGCGACGGTCAGCACCACTCCGCGCTACTTCGTGGGTTCGCGCACCCACTGTATGCACGAAGCCTTCAAAGTCGCTACCCAAAGCGGCTTTTTGGAGGTCGTGGACAATGTGGCCCTGGCGCCGAAGGTACCCGTCCTGCCGGGCGATCAGATCGAGGTGCGCGGGGAATACGTGCCGCACGGACAGCAAGGACCGCTCGTGCACTGGACGCATCACGATCCCACCCACCGCCACGTCGATGGATTTATTCAGTTCCATGGCCAGGTTTACGCTTAGCGACGTCTCTGCCCAGCGCCATGAGTTCGGGAATGGTCACAAAGCGGTATCCTTCTCGTTTCAATGATTCGACGATCAACCTCGTTGCTCCGACATCTTGAGACCTGTCGCAAACTCGCGGGTCCGAGCGCTTGCCACCGCCGCACGACAGTCCCCGGTTACCATCATGCAGCACGATGATGCTCCCATCTTGAACGTGCGAGAGCACGCGCCGTGCGATTGTGGTGTCGCCGGGGAGTTGCCAGTCCTTCGGGAGAGGCACCGACCACATCACCACCGTGTAGCCAAGCCTGCGTGTTTCATCTAGTACCTCCCAATCACGTGCCCCGAACGGTGGCCGCATCAACCGGGTGCGAACGCCGGCGACGCGTTGCAGCGTCGCGTCCGTACGCATCAGTTGCGTGTGAATTTGCGCCCGCGAGAGCATGACGAGGTGCGGGTGGTCCCACGTATGGTTACCGATGGCATGTCCCTCGTGGTTCGTGCGGCGCAGGGTTTGCGGATGGGCTTGGACCGCGAGACCAACCACGAAAAACGTCGCGTGCACGTTCTCCTTTTTTAGGACATCCAGAATGCGATCCGTGTACGGGGGATTAGGTCCATCGTCGTACGTTAACGCCACGACGCGCTGACCCAGCGGTCCGCTCACCACAGTCGTGCCGAAGATCTGATTTGACGGGTCTTCGATGATCTTGTACCCGAAGTAGATCATCACAGCCAGCAATACGCCGAAAAGTCCGGCACGAGTGGCGTAGTGCGCCGCCCTCCCGTTCATCGACCAGTCCGCAGTTTTGCAGTTACTTCCTTGACTTTTCGCTGAAACGAAGGGGTGCCGGATGACCGAAAGTCCTTCACGATCGCTTCGTAGCGCGAATCCGCGGTCGATGTGCTCGCAAGCTTGAGCAAATTTGGAGTCGGCTTACGAGGGTCCAAGTGAATCCTAAACTGACGTCCGGCCGTTACGGCCCAATAGTGCGGATCCGTGAAGGTAATCGTGCGCGAGCCGCGCTCGTTTTGAGCGACTTGTGCGATGCGGACTAGATAATGCACCGATGTGTCGCCGCGCGGCGGTTTGTTTTCGATTCGCCAGATACCGTCCTGTACTACCTTATCGAACAGAAACGAAACGGTGTAGCCGCGCGAAGGCGGTGAGATAATCGTGTACGTTTTCCCGGTCACGCCCGACGCTCGGTACTGCACCATCGAGTTTCCGTTGATGTCACGCAGCCGGTACTCTTCCTCGCGCAGCGGGCCCGCGTCATATGATACCCGCATGCGCAAGTCGATGATCGAGGCGGAACCCGCGACTTGCTGCGCCTGACGATATCGCGTCGATTCCGTG
>JALZBG010000187.1 GCA_030947645.1 Vulcanimicrobiota bacterium
GTTGGGTGCCTGTGCGCTGGGAGACCTTGGAACGCATTTTCCAAGCACCGATCTCCGTTGGAAAGATGCAGATTCGATCGAATTATTGCGGGCATGTGCCGCTCTGGTCAGACGGCGAGGTTTCGCACTGGGGAATGTCGACGCGACCGTAATCGTGGAGCTGCCAAGACTCGAGCCATATGTCGAACGAATGCGGGAGCGGATAGCGCAGGCGCTGGGCTTGGAACTGCAACTCGTGAGCATAAAGGCCAAATCCAGCGAAGGCATGGGCTACACTGGTGACGGCACCGGAATTGCTGCGCATGCAATGGCGTGTGTTGTCTCGTAGAGCCAATCGTCGCGTTCTGCGCGACCTCCCGCACGAAGAACAGAGCAAGGCGCTGGCGGAGGTAATGCAGCACGCCGGTCTTTTAGAGACTCCTGTACCGGACGCCGCATGGCGCTGGATCGATCTGTTCCTGACTGCCTACGGTGACGAGTTGAAAACGGTTGCCCAGGCGATTCCCTTCGTGCGCGCGCTGCGCGCAGAGGCGGTTGTAGTGCCGGCGCTGGATTTGGAAAGGCTGCGCTCGAGAGAAGTGCTCTTTTATCTCGACGCAGTGAGCCAATACGTTGACGCTCAAGTTGAACTGCGCGACCTGCCACTCGCTCACGATCTTGTACAAATTGCAAACGAGTTTGGCCTGAGCGAAGAAGACGCGTTTGCCACGGTGCGCATGGCGCTCACGGGCCAAGAAACAGGTGCACCGTTGACTTCCCTGTTTGCACTCTTGGGGCACGACCGCATTATGATGCGCATTGGCGCGATCTCCTCGCACCTGCTTCACGGTCGCGGCCTCGAACCAATCAAATATGGTCCGGATGGTCAACCGTTTGCGCCCATTCGCGGAACCAAGCCCCAGCGGCAGGAGCTCTAGGCAACCCCCGCAAGCTGACGCGCGTTGTAAGGCTCAATACTGTATGCCGACAATCCTTGCAACGTTTCTCGCCGATTTACGAGCGCCGCTCGAACGGGATCCGGCGGCGGCTGGCTGGCTGGATGTGGTCTTGTCCTATCCGGGCTTTCATGCATTGACCGTTCATCGCCTGATCCACGCCTTGTATCGTACCGGCCTCCCGCTTCTGCCTCGCTTCCTTTCACAAGTCAATCGTTTCATTACAGGGATTGAGATTCACCCGGCTGCGCGCATAGGAAAGGGATTGTTTATCGACCACGGGATGGGAGTGGTCATTGGAGAGACGTCGCAAATCGGCGACGATGTGACCATCTATCAGGGCGTGACTCTGGGAGGGACGAGCCTTCTGCACGGCAAGCGTCATCCCACGCTTGAAAGCAACGTCGTGGTCGGCGTTAATTCAGCGGTGCTCGGCGATATCACCGTCGGCCGTAATTCGCGCGTTGGTGCAGGATCGGTCGTGGTCAAGGACGTTCCACCGAATTCGACCGTTGTCGGCATCCCCGGACGAGTTGTGCTGCAGGATGGAAAGCCGGTCCAGCCGTTTTCGAGCCGCCCGCATGTAGAGATGCCTGATCCGAATGCTCAGATTATTGCGCAACTGACGCATAGAGTGGAACAGCTCGAACGCCGCTTGCTTGGCGGGGAGAACGATGTCTCTACGGCTGTTTAATACTCGGACTCGCTCACTGCAGATCTTTCGGCCGCTGAGCGGCTCACACATCAGCATTTACGTTTGCGGACTTACTCCGTCGGCAGAAGCACATGTGGGACACGCGCGCACGTATCTGTTCTTTGACGTCTTGCGACGGTATTTAGAACATAAGGGCTGCCAGGTCAGATACGTACAAAACGTCACCGACATCGACGATCGAAGTATTGCGCGCGCTCGCGAAACGGGCGAACACTGGTACGACATCGTTAGGGGGTACTACTCATCGTTTAAAGATTCGATGAACAAACTTGACGTTCGCGAACCGGATGACGAGCCGTATGCGACGAAGTATATTACCGCCATTCAGACGATGATACGCGAACTCTTCGAACGGAACTACGCGTATTCCACGGTTGACGGCATCTACTACGACGTTTCGAAATTTAAACGCTACGGCCAGCTTTCGGGACGGAATATCGACGAACTGTTGGCTGGGGCTCGCATAGAGGTCGACGAGCATAAGGACGATCCGCTTGATTTCGCGTTGTGGAAATTTGCAAAGCCCGGGGAGCCGTCGTGGGAATTCGACAGATATGGTGCCGGCCGGCCAGGCTGGCATATTGAATGCTCTGCGATGGCGCGCGAACTCTTAGGCGAACAGTTTGACATCCACGGCGGTGGGACCGATTTGGTCTTTCCGCACCATGAGAATGAGATCGCTCAAAGTGAGCCCCTTCTGAGCCGGCTTCCAATGGCAAATTTTTGGGTCCATGGGGGCATGTTGCTTTTCGACAAGAAGAAGATGTCCAAATCGTTGGGCAACTTTGAACCTCTTTCAGACTTGCTCAAACGCCACGATCCTCAAGCCGTCCGCCTTTTATTCTTACAAACGGGCTACCGCAAAGTGATGAACTTTACCGAGGATTCCATTGAAGCCGCATCTCTAAGTTTAAATAAATTGAGGAGTGGCTGGAGAGCGTTGCGCCAGGCGGACGGTAACGGCACTTCAGAGAACGGCGAAAACGGGCTTATGTCCAAGATCGAAGCAGCGCTCGACAACGACATGAATACTGCAGGTGCCCTGGGAGAATTGCATTCGTACATCGCCGCTGCGGAAAAGTCTATCGCAGAAGAGGTCGACGGTAGTCCCTTTGCCCCCCTTCGATCGTGCGCTGCGCTTGTTAGGACTCACGCCGAATGAACTGTGGTTGCAAAAAGCTCCATCACAAACGCTGCCGCGCGATCTGCCGCAACGGCTGGCGCATGCGCTGGACGGGCAGTTGCTTCTCAACGGCGTGTCCTCTGAAGAAGCGATCGAACGCGTAATCGAACTGCGCGCACGAGCGAGAGGCGAGAAGGATTTTGGAACATCGGATCGTTTGCGGGACGTACTTGAAACCTGCGGCGTTACCGTCAACGACTCCAAGGATGGCACCACGTGGAGCATCGCCGATTGAAAAAACGCGGGCATCTTCGTCGCGACCGTGTCGATCTGGATGACATCATGTACGGTATTCGCGCCCTCAACGAAGCACTGTCAGCCGGTGAACCCCTGAAAAAAATTTACCTGGCCGAAGACAAGCGGCGCGATCCCTTCGTTCGCCGGCTTTTGGCAAGGGCCGATGAACTACAGGTTCCCGTTCGGTTCGAGCGCCACGACTTTTTCGCAAGGTTTCCGTACAAAGCGCATCAGAACGTCGTCGCCTACGCCGCCCCCTTCCCTTATATTACTTTGGAAGAGGCCATCGCAAGCCGCAAGCCGGGACATCCGGCCCTGTTTGTCGTTTTGGATCACGTTACCGATCCACACAACGCGGGAGCCATCATCCGCACGGCTGAGTGCGCCGGCGCCGATGCGGTGGTTGTCCCCGAACGCCGGGCGGCGGGCGTCAATGGAACGGTGCGCAAAGCCGCCGCCGGGGCTACGGAACACGTGCCGGTCGCACGCGTCGCCAACGTCGCCGACGCCTTGCGTAAATTAAAAAGGGCCGGAGCTTGGGTTGTGGGAGCAGACTTGGGGTCCGATGCGCTGCTGTATACCCAGGCCGATTTGGCGCGCGACCTTGCCGTGGTTATTGGTGCGGAAGGCACGGGCTTGTCTCAAATAGTGCGTCGGGAGTGCGACTACTTCGTGCGAGTCCCGCTTGAAGGCAAGGTTGAATCGCTCAATGCGTCGGTTGCAGCGGGCATCGTGCTGTATGAAGCGTTACGGCAACGCGCCGAAATTACTGATTCGAGCCGGCCGCAGGTATAATCTGGCGCCATACATTGCGTCCAGCGCCCTTCGGGCGCACGACGTATGGCGAAGCCCCAGTGGCAAGGCTGCCGAGCCTTTCAAGCGGTCCCTCCTTAGCGC
>JALZBG010000015.1 GCA_030947645.1 Vulcanimicrobiota bacterium
TAGCTACGCTGGTCTCTCCCGGGGCGATTGTGCCCGTGCGATGGACAATCGCGATGGCGCAATCTCCGAAGCTGTCCCGGGTTTGCGCGACAATCTCCTCCATCTGAGCGAGCACCAGTTTTTCATACGCCTCGTACCATAGTTCGCTCACTTGCCGGTTATCATCAGAACGCACTCGCACGGTCCCCTCGAAGGTGACCACGGCACCATATCGACGATCTCGAACGGCCTGCACCAACCGATCCAGCACAATGGGCGCGCAGGTGATCCTCAGCACTAGCCGCCGCCTACCGGCGGCAAGAACGCCACCTCATCGTTGTGGTTTAACGGGGTCTCAAAGGCAACGAGTTTTCCGTTCACTGCGAGGCGCGTTGAACCGGTAAGTCCTTCGAGCTGGGGTGCGCGCACGACCAGTCTATCCCATATCTCGCGCGCCACCGCGCCTTGCCTCAGCCCCATCGATTCTTCTGAAAATCCCAGCAGTTCGCGAATTCTCGCGAATGCCAGCACGCGAACAACCACGGCCTTCGAGTGTCCCACTGAGTGTACTAGTACGCGCCTAAATCGGTGCTATATCCGTTAGCTTCCAGCCATTTGCGAGACTCCTCGTGCAATCCGAGGGTTTCGATTCGGCTGCAGATCAGCTTATGCAGCATGACTTCCCAAAAGTGTTGTCCCTGTTCGTAGACGTCGTCGGGAACTTGATTCTCTTGACGTGTGAATTCGCGCAGCGCCATCCAATTCCGGCTTTGCAGGATGTCCAGCAGCCGAGCTTCGTACTGTGGTGACGGACCGGCGGGAATCATGCCAGCTTTTTGCGTTTTTCGAAGCAAAATCTCTCGATGGCAAGCGCCACACCATGTCTGTCGTTTGAAGCTGTGACATACCGCACGGCATTCTTGACCTCGAGCGATGCATTTCCCATCGCCACTCCCACTCCGGCCCATTTGAGCATCGGAACGTCATTGAGCGAATCGCCGATGGCGAGAACACGCTCGCGGATGATCTGGAAATCGGCGCACAGTCGCGCGAGCGCTTGTTGTTTGCCCGCCTCGCGATTGGTCACCGCGCACTCGACGAAGTCGAGCCATCGCTCATAGCGAAAATTCAAAGGCCAATCGCCGAATTCACGCCGCATAGCGTCAACGGACGCTTCGCCCAGGAAACGGATAAACGTCGGAGCGGTATGGAGGATGTCCGAAAATCGCCGTACTTCACGCCATGCCGGTCCGGTCATGTCCGTCATGAAGAGATGGGACCCTTCGAGCCGATAAAATAGTTCTTCGGAGTAGATCGCAATAGAGAGACCATGGCTTTCAGCGTACTCGATCATGGGTTTGGCATATTGCAGCGGAACCGGTATGTGCCCGAGTGTCTTGTTGGCACCGAAGTCTTTGGTCAAAGCCCCATGACAGCAAATCACCGGAAGATTCAGATTAAGTTCGCGCGATATCCGTATCGGTGTATCGACACCACGCCCGGTTACCAGCACGGTGCGAATCCCCGCTCGCAGGGCGCCTTCAATCGCCGAACGGTTGCGCGCCGATACGCTTTCCTTTGAATCCAGCAGAGTGCCGTCCAGGTCCAGAGCCAGAAGATCGATCGCCATGATCATGTAACGCCGCCCTTAAGGTCGGCGTTCGGTTGATCCTTCACCTTTCATTGTCAAGCAACGCGAGCAAAAACAGTAGGCGGCGAGCTCCCCAGGGTCGCAGCCTTGCCGACGGGCATGTTCCGGCGTACAATGATGGTAATGGTGCCCCTGCTGCGCATATTGCTGGTCGCCGCTTTCGCGGTAACGCTGCCTTCGTTGACGGTTGCCGCACCGGCGGAGAACTGCACGCACGAAACGCTCAACGTCAAGAACACGGCCATTCGCATCACGTACTGCGCTGCGCCGGTTCGAGCAGATGTCACCGGACGCACTGTCGTGCTTGCCGTGCGGGAATCATTTTCGTCTGCGAAGGGCGCCTTCTCCCAGATTTCTAACTTGGAATTTCTTGCGGGTGATGAACCCTCTCGCGTCATTGAAGACGTGGCGCTCGAAAAGCTCGGCATCAAAGCAACGCTTCACATCACGCTGGTCCTGCGCAAGGGGGCCGTCGCCGTCGAAGGGGCTATGTTGACGCCCGGAGCCATCACGCTCAAATAACGCACTTTCCCGGAGATGGTGCAACCAAGCCCAAAATGGGGTATTCTATCTCATGATGCGACGACGTTACATAGCCTACGTCAGTGCAAAAATTCCCGGCTGTTGTAGTCGATAGGAGTTTAAATGCCCTGTATCGCTTTTTCTCCATCCCTAACGGCTCCCGAACAAGCCCGCTATCTGTACGAACACATTCCACCCGGTCTCTTCAAAGTGGTGGAGGAAGAAAAGACAATAGCATGGCGCATAGCTCCGGAGCCGTTCGCATTATCGCCGGAGACGCTGGGGAAGATCGAGCGAACCGGCGCCGACCTATTGGCCTTCTATCGTGGGCTCAACGCACTCTACAATAGAAGTGCCCGGGGGAGCGCGCCCGCATTCATCGCCGAGTACTTGGACCTGGGCAAACCAGAGCACATCGTCCGACTCTCTCGTCAAAACCGGTTCAAGCAAGACATCCCGGGCGTAATCCGTCCAGATCTGATTCTTACGGATAACGGCTTCATTGCTGCGGAACTTGACAGCGTTCCCGGCGGTATGGGTTTCGTCGGCGCAATGGCACAAACGTATTGCATGTTGGGCATGGAGAGCATCGGCGGAGCGACCGGAGTACCGGAAGGATTTGCAGAGATGGTTGCAGCGACCAGCGCAAACCAGAACCCTGTGGTCGCAATTGTCGTCTCCGAAGAATCCAAGGACTACCGTCCGGAAATGACCTGGCTCACCAAAGCCCTTAACAGTCTTGGTACGGTCAGCGCGTATATCTGCGCACCGCAGGATGTGGTCTTTACCGAAGACGCGCTTTTCGTCCGGCTCCCGGACGGTCGCGAAGAAAAAATTGACGTTCTATACCGTAATTTCGAACTTTTCGATTTACTGAATGTTCCGAAGCAAGATTTGTTACTGTACGCGGCGCGACATAACCGAGTCAAAATGACGCCACCCGCAAAAGCCCAGTTTGAAGAAAAGCTGGCCTTTGCGTTGCTGCAACATCCAGGACTCGCGCCACTTTGGCTGGCGGAATTGGGCGCCGACGTTTTTAAGCGGCTTAAGGTCCTCTTCCCGCTCACATGGGTCATCGACCCGCGGCCGATGCCGCCCCAAGCTGTCATTCACGGGTTGGAAGTAAACGGCGAACCCGTCTCCGATTGGATCGGTCTCGCGGCACTGGGAAAAAGCGACCGGGATTTCGTTGTGAAACCATCCGGCTTTTCCGAACTGGCCTGGGGCTCGCGAGGCGTGCGCGTTGCCAATGATTTGAGCAAAGAAGAATGGACTGATACGCTGCTCGAGGCGATCCGCGAATACGAGAGAACTCCCCGCATCCTGCAGCGCTTTCATAAGGGCAAGCGCATCCGTCAAAGCTACTTCGACGAAAAGGCCGGTGAGATTCGGAATTTCGATGGGCGGGTGCGGTTATGTCCGTATTTCTTCGTAATCGGCGATCAAACACGACTCGGCGGCATTTTGGCTACGGTGGCACCCGCCGATAAGCGCCTGATCCACGGAATGAGTGAAGCCGTTATGGCTCCCTGCGCGGTGAAAGACGGCGGAAACTAATTTCGGCATCAAGCCGAACGACTACGCACCGACTGCTTTTGAACTGCCGACAATAGGTGGCGAATTTCGTCGTGCGTATTGTATCCATGCGGCGCAACGCGAACCCCACTCGGACGGTAGGTCGTCACGATAGCGTCCTTTTGTAACTCTTTTCCGAGCGCCACCGGATCCCGACCAGGAAGGGAGAAGGTAACAATGCCGGATGAACAATGCTCTCCTCGCACACTCGTCAGGTGGGCGCCGAGGGATTGTAAACCCTCGGTAAGATGGTCCGTCAGCGCCAGCACGTGACTTGCGATCCGGGTCGTTCCCGCAGCAGCCAGCACCGATATCGATTCGGAGAGCGACAATGCCCCGATGAAGTTCGGCGTTCCGCCTTCAAAGCGGGTCGCATCGGGCGCAAGCGATTGGTCGTAGTCTAAGAAGCTCCACATGTCGTGTACCGAGCGCCATCCGGGCATCGCGAGTTGCATACGGTCGAGCAGAGCTTCCCGAACGTACAGAAAGCTCACGCCTTGCAATGCCAGAAGCCACTTAGCCCCCCCGCCATAAGCAAAATCCAGGTTGTCCCGCTCCACGTCCAGCGGAAAGGCGCCTAAACCCTGAATTACGTCAACGGCAATTAAGGCTTTCGCGGCGTGAGCCACTTCGGCAAGCGATGCAAGGTCATGCCGGAATCCGTCACTAAATGAAACCCACGACAGCGTAACCAAACGCGTACAGTCCGAGATAGCTTTACGCAGTACGTCAGGCGTCATGCGTTCGCGGCGGGTGTCGATAAAGCGGACGCTGACGCCACGTTCGCGCAACCGCAACCACGGATAGGCATTGGCACCGAACTCGTTATCGTTCGTGATGATTTCATCGCCGGGCTCCCAAACGATGCCGTTAGCCACGACGTTGGCACCGTCTCCCGTATTGCGCAGCAGGGCGATTTCGCCCGCGCGTGCGCCGATGAACCTTGCGAGCATTCCGCGGAACTCGGGCATCCTCGCATCGTAGGGAAATACTCCCAGGACGCCCTCAGAGGCGTGCCGATCGATAAATGTGCGGAGCGCATCTCGCGTGCGCCGCGGCAAAACGCCGACCGCGGCATGATTGAGATACGCGAAATCCTCGCAAACTTCGAACTCGTCTCGCGGCAACGGCGGTGACGCGACGGAGGTCATTCGGGCGTTCTGCTAAGCGGCGCCGATCATTTCCTTCGTATGCCAGGCAACGTTTTGGGCGCGATCACCCACCCGTTCCAGCGCGGCCAACACAAAGAGCACACGGGTCCCCGCTCGAACCAGCGCGGGATCCGCCTGCATTTCTTCCTGCAAGGCTTTCACTCCCCGCTTATACAGTTTGTCGACTTCATCGTCATTTTGGATCACCATTTCCGCCAGCTCAGGGTCCTGTTCGGTATACGCTCGCATTGCGTCTAACAACATTACGTGCGCCGTATCCGCGATCCGGTCGATTTCTACGCGCGCGGGACGCAAAGGCACGTCGCTCAGTTTTATGGCGTTCTTGGCGATGTCGACGGCATAGTCACCAATTCGCTCGAGGTCAGTCACGATCTCGAGCATGGCAGCAATTGCGCGCAGTTCGCCGGCCACCGGCTGCTGACGCCAAATCAGTTCAATGCACGCAGCCTCAATGCGGCGGCGAAGTTCGTCAATCGCGTCGTCCCCCGCAACCACCCGGGCGCCGGCAGCGGGGTCACGCCGTTCGAGCGCTTCTACGGCGACGCGAATTGCATCGCCGGCGAGCGCTCCCAGCCGAACGACATCGAGCCGTGTCGAGTCCAGCGCCTCATGATAAGCGGTGCGCACGATTCTTTCCTCCAGAGACCAATGATAGACCAAGCCCGCCCAGGTCCTGGAAAAGTATAACACAGAGGTAGCAGCGCCTGAATCCATGAATGCGACAGGCCGCCGTACAGTGCGGCGCACGAAAGGAAGCTGTTCTTGGCAGATATTCGAACGGTCGGCGTGTGCGGCGCAGGGCTCATGGGCAGCGGGATCGCTCAGACCTGCGCGAGTGCCGGCTTCGACGTGGTCTTAATGGAGGTTGCCGATGCCCACTTCAGCGCGGCATGACCGGAATTCGCAAATCTCTTGATAAGTTCGTGGAAAAACAGAAGATTTCGACGCACGACCGGGACGAGACCCTGAAGCGAATTCAACCAACGATTGAGGTTAACGAGTTAAAGGGCTGCAACCTCGTAATCGAAGCAATCATCGAGAACATGGCTGACAAGCTTGCGCTCTTCAAAAAACTGGACGAACTGCTTGCGCCGGACTCCATCATGTGCTCAAATACGTCGAGTTTGTGCATCATCGAAATGGCCGCTGGAACCAAGCGCCCGGACAAAGTGGCGGGACTGCATTTTTTCAACCCTGTCCCTATAATGCGACTCGTCGAAGTCGTTCGGACTATTGCAACCACCGCACAAACGGTCGATGCACTATTCAACTTTGTGAAGCGTCTCGGCAAGAAACCGGTGTTAGCGAAAGACACTCCCGGTTTCATCGTCAACCGGCTATTGGTTCCCTATTTGTTGTACGCGATAAAAGCGTACGATGAGGGACTAGCGTCCCGCGAAGATATTGATGAGGGAATGAAGCTTGGTTGCGGTTACCCCATGGGGCCCCTGGAATTGCTGGATTTTGTTGGATTGGATACGACGTATTACATCGCGCAAATCATGTTTGACGAATTCAAAGATCCTATGATGGCGCCGCCACCGCTTCTCAAGCGCATGGTTTTGGCCGGACAGTTCGGGCGCAAGAGCGGGAAAGGATTTTATGATTATGCATGACGGCGCCGGAGCGGCGGCGTTCCAGTTCATCACTGTAGATCGTTACGGCGAGGGCGTTGCCATGCTGACTCTCAATCGGCCTAACGTCTTGAACGCCCTCAACGCACAATTGCTCGCCGAACTCACGCATGCGCTTAGGGAGCTCGAGAACGACGATGGCGTGCGCGCAATCGTCATCACAGGCTCAGGTGAAAAAGCGTTTGCCGCAGGCGCCGACATCGGTGAACTCAATAGCTTACCCAGCGCCGTGGAAGGTGCGCGTAAAGCGCGTGCCGGTCAGCAGATCACCTTGCAGCTGGAGAGGCTCCGCAAGCCTGTCATCATGGCCATCAACGGTTTTGCGCTCGGCGGCGGATGCGAATTGGCAATGGCGGGCGACATCCGTATCGCCGGCGACAATGCAAAGTTTGGCCAGCCCGAGGTAAACCTCGGATTGATCCCCGGCTACGGTGGATCTCAACGAACGGCGCGCCTGCTGGGCAGAGGCATGGCAATGTACTTATGTTTAAGCGGTGAGATAATCGATGCGCAGGAAGCGCTCCGCATTGGGCTGGTTGAAAAGGTGGTACCGCAAGCAGAATTGCGCAACGAGGCGCGACGAATTGCGGGAGTAATTGCTTCAAAGGCTCCCCTCGCGGTGGAGGCGTGCAAACGCGCCATCGACGAAGGCCTTTCTTTGTCGACCTCGGAGGGGCTAGCGCTCGAAGCGCTCCACTTCGGAACGCTCGTTAACACACAGGATTTCCGCGAGGGAACCAGCGCCTTTCTTGAAAAGCGCCGCCCGCAATGGAAAGGCGCGTAGGACACGGGGCACGTCTCTAGTTAGGAGTGCAGTGCCGCTTCTGCGTGCGCCATGTTGAGCATGACTGCAGGATTGAAGCCGGTCCATTTCGCTCGTATCATCCCTTTAGCATCGATGACGATCATCGTCGGGAAACCGTCAACGCCAAACCAGTTCGCGGCAAGGTGATTCCCGTCAAGCGCAACGTTGCTCATGTCATGCGCTCGGGCGAAATCTGCCGCGACGGCGCGGGATTCGCCCACATCGATCGTTTCCACAACAACGCCCCGATGTGTGAGCGCAAACCGTTCGACCATGGGGAGCGACGCTTTGCACGGCTCGCACCATGACGCCCAAAAATCAAGAAAGACGACCTTGCCGCGGTGGTCGCGAAGGTCGAAGCGGCGCTGGTCCAGAGTCGGTAAAATGATATTAGGTGCCGGCACCGCGTCCGTTTCGCGGAAAGAACGGGGAACTATCAGTAACTTGTAGGCGATGAAAACGATGATGGCGACCGCGAGAACGTCCCAGAATGCGGCGCGAAACTTTGGGATACTGTTCATCATCCTCCGACAAGCTCAGGATGACATGATGGTTGTGCGAGCAACGTGTCATGCTGAGCTTGTCGAAGCACGGCATTTCCACAATAACATTCTTCCACTAGCTCGTTCCTCCGACGAGCTCACCATGACAATGGACCGGGGGGCTATTCGGTGGTGAAGACGGCGGCGATACCCTGGCCGCCGCCGATGCACGCGGATGCGACGCCGTATCCACCGCTGCTGCGGCGCAAATCGTGTAGGGCGGTCAGCGCGAGACGCGCCCCGGACGCGCCCAGCGGGTGTCCCAAGGAAATGGCCCCGCCATGCGGATTTAAGCGCGTCCTTCCTGGCCCGTGCTCGCCTTGCCGAAGCATCGAGGCGTCGGCACCCATCTCCTTGAGGCATGCTAAGACCTGTGGCGCGAATGCTTCATTAATTTCCATCACGGCCAGGTCATGTAGTGACAAACCGGCTCGCTGCAGGGCCTGTGGAATGGACATCGCCGGACCGATTCCCATGTAATCCGGGTCGACGCCCACGACACTTGTGCTGAGCAATCTGCCCAACCAACTGATTCCGTCGGCCTTCGCCTGTTTTGCGGTGCTGAGAACGACAGCCGCTGCGCCATCGGTAATTCCGCTCGCGTTGCCCGGCGTAACCACGCCATCTTTCTTAAAACGAGGGGGCAATTTCGCCAGCTTTTCTATGGAAAGTCCAGGCCGCGGTCCTTCATCGCGATCGACTGTCGTCGTGCTTCCTTTTGGGCCGGTGACGTCAATAGCTACGATCTCTTCGCCGTAGTAGCCATCATTTTGTGCGGCGATTGCGTTTTCTTGACTGTGCAAGGCGAATTCATCAGATGCTTCTCGAGAGACGCCGTAACGGGATGCAAGGTTCTCCGCGGTAATCGCCATGGGCATCCCATTATAGGAGTCGGTCAACGCCTCCCACAGCGTATCTTCAAGCTTTCCCTGTCCTAGCGCAAATCCGGATCTGGCGCCGCGAATGACGTGCGGTGCTTGACTCATCGATTCCGTACCGCCGGCGAGCGCGTAGGTGCTGGTGCCTAGCATGAGAGCTTGCCCCGCGCTGATGATGGCCTGAAGACCGCTGCCACAGAGCCGGTTGAGCGTTAAGGCGGGGGCACTGAGCGGAATGCCCACGCGAAGGCCCACATGCCGGGCAAGATAAATCGCGTCCGCGCTGGTTTGCATCACGTTTCCAAACACTACGTCGTCAATGCGCCCGCTGGGAACCCCGCTGCGGTGGATTGCGGACCGGGCGGCGTGCACCGCGAGATCGGTCGCCGAAATGGTGCTGAGCGAGCCTCCGAAGTTGCCGAAGGGCGTGCGAGCTCCGGCAATTATGACAATGTCGTTTTCTGATGTACCGTTTCTCAAAGATTACCTCTATGTCGTAGTGCCCAGTCAGGCGAAAGTACTTCCGCGAGCGATAGCAGGCACCCGTTGTCGCGTGGCAGTAGATGGTAGCCGATGCCCATAACTCGTGCCGCCGCGGTGACGTTGGACGCCCGGTCACTTTCGGCCGCCACGCGCACTTCCGTCATTTTGGACGCCTTTGACCGGCTCACCGTTGGCACGATTCTGGAACTGAACGAAGAAAATGATCCTCGGGCGTTACGAAATGAGCTCGCCCAACTCCGCCCGGGTAAATTCTCTTGGGATGCGCGCAATCTCGGTTCGGGCCGGTGGACGATTCGTGTCGAGCGCATTGACGAAAACGCAGAGGGCGAGAACTTCTTGAAATACGTTGCGCCTTTCGCGTCGGCGAAGGCTTCGACGATGAAAGAGATCTCCGCGACGATGAGTGAACGCACATACCGCGCTGGGGAAACGATCTTCGACGAAGGCGAGCTATGGCCGTATTTGGGTTTCGTTAAGAGCGGCAAGGTCATTTACACGTTGTTGTCTCCCGATGGTAAGACCCACACTCTAGGCGAACGGTTGACGCATGACCCGCTGAACGAAAGCGGAACCTTTGACGGAGGCGGTGCCACCACGCGCGCCGAGGCGTTAACCGACGCGGCCGTCGTTACTGTTCCGACCGAGGCCATCTTGCATGCCTGCCGCAACGATGCCGAGCTTGCGCTCGGTTTTCTTGCCGCCGCGTCTCAGGCACGCCGCCGGTCGATCGACACAATCGCCGACCTTGCCTTTGCGCATGTATTGCAGCGTGTCGCGAAATTCTTATTGGGCTACGCGCCGGCCGCTGTCGGTATGGCAAAAGGATTGCCCGGGGTTGAGAATCTTTCGCAGGCGCAAATCGCAGCCGCGGCAGGGACGGTTCGCGACATGGCGGCGAGAGCGCTGCTCCGTTTGAAGAACGCGCACGCCGTAGAACTCGATCGCGGTCGGGTGCGAGCGATCGATCGCGCACGCCTGGAAGCGTTCGCGCACAACGTACAAGCGCCACCGGTCTAATGACCGCCGCCGAGCGCGGGAGCAAGTTCCTACGATCGCAGAGCGGTCACCGCCTGGGCAAAAGTGCCGACCGGAACGATTCTAATTGACGGAGTTCCGAGGATCTCTCTGTAGTTTTCGGTAGGCACAAAGAAGATCTGGGCTCCGGCTTTTCGAGCTGCAATCACTTTCTGGGCCGCGCCTTCGATCGGTCCGACCGTGCCGTCGCAAGCGATGGTTCCGGTCCCTGCAATTGCCGAAAACCCTTTCAGTTTGGCAGGACGTAGCGCGTGGTAAATGTCTAGCGCAAACATCAGTCCGCCGGAGCTCCCCGAAACGTTGGAAATGTTGTATCGCACCGCAACCGGTAATTTCGGCTGCGAAAAACGCGGCTGCAATAAGATTCCAAAACGAGTGCCTGCGCTGGTCCCAATGGTTTTCACTCTCAAACCCACCTGCGAGTCGTGTCGCCAAACGCTTACCGGAACCGTAGCGCCGGGAGCAACTTTTGCGAGTTCATTTTGAACCTGCACCGTTGTACAGATCGACCGCCCCCGAACATTTGCGATGACGTCACCGATCTTCAAGGTGTCCCGTGCCTTCGAGGCCGGAATGAAATTACGAATCACGACGCGCGTATTAGAAGCTCGAACGGGGAGCCCGGCGGCGCGCTCCGCGACCTCAGCAGCGGTACTTTTGCTTTCCGACATCGCCTCGATCATCAAGTCTTCAAATTGACGGTCGTTCACACCAGCAGGGACCAAGTCGGCGGCCTTGACTAGCCGCGCTCCTGGCAAAACCGTTGCGAGCAGCAATAGAGGGCTAGCGTGCTGCTGTAACGTGACATCGGTCAAGTAATACTGCGCTTTAGGCTGTGGATGACCGGCGACGCTGATAATCTTGTTCAGGTTCACTGCACTGCCCGGCAGGATCAAAGAATACGGGGTGGGCGTAAACGACAACGCGGCCACCACAAGGGCGGCCACGCTGTACACCTTCAATCGCTTGCGTGCGATTACGGCACGCATCGTCTATTTCTTTGCAAACTCAAACGGTTCCAGCGCTGCAGTTTCATCGGCGGCTTGCGCATCGAACGCTGCGCGTTTGCTTTTCGCGGCTGCCTCGGCGAGGGGGACTGAAACCTGCACTCCGTTTGTGGGCTGCATGTTCATCAAGGCTTCACGGCCTTTGCGAACGGAGCCCAGCGCGCCTGACAGGCGGTTCTCAAGCTCCCCCAAGAGCTGCCCAGCATATTGGTCGGCGCCTTCCCGTATTTTCCGTGCCTGTTCTTCGGCAGAGCGAAGAGCCGCTTCGGCGTTCGAACGGGCGCGTTTCAATACCTCCGACTGATCGATGAGCTGCTCGTGCGCGTTACCGGCTTCGTTGACGATAGCCTGCGCTTGTTCTTGGGCCGCCCGGATGACGCGATCCTTATCTTTAGCGATAATTTTTGCTCGCCCGACTTCTTCGGGCAGAGTGGAGCGAATTTTCTCGATGTATTCCACCAAACGCTCTTCACTAAGAACACGGTATCCCGCGGGCAGCCATGTACCTTCATGAACATAAGCTTCCAGTTTATCCAGAACGCGATAGACCGACATGTAGATCCTCCGTTAGGGTGATGTGCGCAATGTTTCGCGTTTCCGGGACATGAAACGCATGACCGGGTCGGGTACGAAGGCGGCCACGTCGCCGCCCAAAAAGAAAACTTCTTTGACCATGCTGGAACTGATGAACGAATATCGTTGATCCGACATCAGGAACATCGTGTCGACCTCGGAGAGCGAGCGGTTCATCAGTGCGGTAGACATCTCACTTTCAAAATCGGACACAACGCGCAGACCTTTAATGATGACGTCGCCGCTCTGGGCTCGAACGTAGTCCGCCAAAAGTCCCCTAAAGTCTTCCACTTTCACGTGCGGAAGTTGGGCCACGCACTCGGTGATCATCCCGATGCGCTCGTCCAACGTGAACATCGGTTCACGTTTTTGCGGGTTGACCACGACGGCCACCGTGACTCTGGGAAACACAGCCGCCGCCCTGACGATGACGTCCAGGTGTCCGTTCGTGGGAGGATCGAACGACCCGGGGTAAATTGCGTGGGGCGTTCGCGGAATACGACCGTTATTCAGAAAGGGCTCTCCGCTTATTCCAGGGGAACGAAAAACGCCAGGGCCACATCCCCATAAACTTCTTCGCGCGTACTGCGGTACCCCGGTATCGCCGGCAGAATCGTCCTGGCGCTGTGCTCCAAAATGACCAGGCTGTCCGGCGCAAGCAACTCCCGTTCGCGTAAAAGGGCAAACATCTGCATCGGTACCGGTGAGGCATATGGCGGATCGGCGAATACGAGATCGAATCTGCCCTCAAGCCGGTACAGCGCGCGATCCACCGGCGCAGCCCAGACGGTCAGCTTCTTTGCGATGCGCAGCTCCTGACCAGCCTCGCGAATGGCGTTTGCCGTTTCGCGGTGCGCCTCAACCGCAGTAACGGACGCCGCTCCTCTGGAAATCGCCTCAAACCCGATTGCGCCGCTCCCGGCAAATAAATCCAAAAAGACTGCATCCGATATGCGTGGCGCGAGGATGGAAAACAGCGCTTCTTTGACGCGGCCGGGCGTTGGGCGCACGTGCTGATTTTTGGGGCCCGCGACCTTGCGGCTACGTAGTTGCCCTCCCGTCAGTTTAATTGGAAGGCCCCTCCGCAAGCTCAGGGTGACAGCGGGCCACCCTTCGACGGACTGATGAGAACGAAAAGAAATTCCGCATCTTACATTTGCACGGGAGCGAGGGGTTCTTTGACTGCGTTAATCCACGACGGATCACCCAGCCATTCCCACATGATCGTTGAATAGGGCACGGTTCCGTAAGAAAGAAGCTTGTCGTGAAATTCACGCAGGTTGAACGCGTCGCCTTGGCGATCGCGTACCATCCCCAGCAGCGTCTCTATTTGTGTTTTTCCCGTCAGATAATCGATGGCTTGACCTGGTCCCATCGCGAAGCGCGTTCCTTCACCTTGTGCGGTCGCGCGGTCTATCCCCGCATTTTGTTGGAAATAGCTGATTGCTTGGGGCAGCGTCATCTCTCCGCTCGCGAGACCCACGTCGACGCCGATGCGCGTTGCTCGATGGCGCATCAGGTGGATAACCGCATCTCGAGCCGCCGGATCGTTATCATACAGTCCTGCGCGCATCAACATCTCTTCGCTATAAAAGGCCCAGCCCTCCGCAAAGACCCCATCGCCCTGCACGTGCCGGATGTAATCGGGATTGTGATAGGCGATGGAAAACTGCATGAAGTGGCCGGGTATTCCTTCGTGCGCTAACACGGGCATGACGGCCTTGCGCGCTTGTGCGGCAAAAAAGCTGTTGTTTTTCGGATCGTAATCCGGGACGAAATAAAAGCCGCTGGGGTCCTTGTCGAAGGTGCCGGGCGGGTTCATAAAGCCGCCCGGATTTACAGTTTTGAGCGCATCGGGCAGTTCCACGATGTGGAAGTCACCGATATATGAAGGTACCGTCACGATCTTGTGGCTCACCAGAAACGCGCGCACCCGAGCGGTCTGTCCCTCATAATACTTCAAAAATGCAGCCTTACTTTTGAAGGTGGCCTGCCGGTGAGCTGCAGGCAGGGTTTGATCGCGATTGCGCTCCCACTGTTCCAAAGCTCGATCTCTTGCCAGCTCCGTGTTTGCGAGGGCCCTCAGATCGGCTTGCGTATATGGTAGGAGCAAAACCCGGCGCAAGTACCAATTATACTGATCTTTGCCGACCGCGAAACCGCCTTCATGCCAACTTGAAAGGTGCGCATCAATCCAGGTCTTGTAGGCGTGCAGCGCCGCCAGCGCATCGGAGCGCGCGCTTTGCAGTTCGGCCTTCGTCTGCGGGCGAACACCGACCTCAAGACTCTCGAGGCTGCGCGTATACAGTGAATCACCGGCAGCGACATCCTCAGAGGCAACCTGGGCAAATTCGCGGACGACGTTCGTAAGGTTTTGCTTTCCTTGCTCGAGTACGCCGCGGCACGCACGCAAGCGGCCGATCGCGTCTCTCGCGCGAACCTCTGCCGGCGCAAACGGCTTTTTCAGCAAACTGAAGATCCCATTGGAGCATTCCCCTTCGTATATACTGGGATCCCGAGCGGAGGATTGAAGGTAAGTGATGCGCCACCAGTCGCCTTCCATCGCCGCCCGCAACAGTAAATAGTTCACCTGTTCGTGTACGGAAGCGTCCGAAGGGGGCGTCTCTGTTGCAAGTTCGGATCGAAACCGTCGCAACTCCGCAACGTAGTGCTGCCGTGCCTGCGAAGAAAAGTCAGCCAGCCTCTCGTCCGCCAAGTGCAAACCATTATCCGTACTGCCTACCGGATCGTTGACGTAAGTGAACTGATAATAACGGTGGGCTAGAGCTTCCAACGCATCATTGTACACCGTCGCTCCCGCTGGGCGAACCATCGCGAGGACGCCGATAAAGCATGCCGTTAGCAACTTTCCGCTATTCATGCGCGCGACTTCTACGTTCGGTCTGTGTTGGCCCTGGAAGCACGCTTAAGAGCTCGCTTAACGCGTGAATCGTACGTGATGGCTTGGGCAATTGAGTGGGATAGACTATCCCCTCCGCGTCGAGCCACACACTACGGATTCCGACCTGCATGCAGCCGTCAATGTCGATCAGTGGATTATCACCGACATAAAACACTTGGCTCGCCGGCAATCGCAACGCTGATAGCAGACTTTCAAAAGCCAGCGGATTCGGCTTCTGGGTCCCGATTTGGTCGCTCACCAATACGGGCCCCTGAAAACCGACTCGAGCAGCTTTGCGTGCTTGCAGCGGGCTCCAACCGTTGGACAAAAGCGCTACCGGCACTTGGCGGGCTTTCAGCGCCACAAGCATTTCGACGGCTCCCGGCAATGGAACCACGAAGTCATCAACGGTATCCAGAACCGTCTCCTTATACCATCGAATGTATTCGGCGCAATCACCGACGCCTTGCATACGCGCCCGCACGAACCGTGTTACCGCTTCGTCAATGGTGTACTTGCCAGAACGCTGTTCATTCAAGAGCGCGTCAATGGCGGCAGTTTCTTGCTCCTCAGACATCGCCCCGACGCCGGTAATTTGCAGCCGGTCCAACAGCCGCAAGAACGCAACCCGTTCGATCTTGTTATCGATGCCGAGCGTGTGGTCGAAGTCAAAACCTATCCCAAAGTGCATTCAGGCCTTAGCATTGCTTCAATAGGTGTACTCGTTGCTCGCGCAGGCGGGCCTCCGGTCAGTAACGCATCTCGAACGATGATACTGTCGTCCCCGTGCGACGTTATTGCAAAGCGGCCACGGTCGCCCCGGGCCATCGTTTATGCGTCGCGGACGGCCTGGTAGATCGTGGAAAAGGCCTTCGCAGTGGCGGTATCGTCCCACTCCCCGTTATGATTATCTAACATAGAAGCAGTTAAGTCCCCTGCTATTTTCTTTAACTCAATCTCGCGCTCATCAATTGCCATGCTTTTATTGTTAGCTAGGACGCAGGAAGGTTACTCCCAATTATTTCGGAGCCGGACCGATAACGATGCGCACGAAGTCGTTGGGACGAATCCATTTGGAGACGACCGCACGCATCTGGTCGGCGCTCAGCGCCAATTCGCGGCCGGCATCGATCAAATTCTGATCGAGCGGCAACCCCAAAGCTGAATAACGCAGAAACAGCGATGCCACCCCGCTAAACGACTGCTGGCGCAGCGGTACCTCGGCCAACAACATGGCCTTTGAGCGCGTCAGTTGATCGCCATTAACGCCATTGCCGCCCAGATTGCGTAGATCGGTAATAGCTAAACGCTGCGCCGGCTCGATTTTGTTTGGATCAGACGCGAAATCGACCTCGAACGTGGAGCGGGTCTTCTCGGGCGCAAGGTTGCTGTTGGCGCTATACACAAGGCCGTTCTTCTCACGCAGATCGTTAAAAAGTATCGAGCTGAATCCGCGTCCGTAGACGGTGTCTGCAACCCGTAAGCCGGCGTAGTCCGGATCCAAGCGCGTTAATCCCAGGGCTTCCACCAAGCGAACGGAAGACTGAACTCTGCCCGTCGCGGGAATCTGTATGGATGCCGCCGCGTTGTTCGGCGCCGTGGGATAGTCGATGTTGGGTTTTGGTCCCTCCGCCTTCCAAGCGCTGAAATACTTTTCGATAAGGCTTCGCGCTCGGTCGGGAGTCGTATCGCCGATCACCACAATGGTCGTGAGATCAGGACGGTACACGTTGGCAAAGTATTCCTTGACATTCTCCAGTGACAAAGTGCCGACGCTTTGCGGTGTGGCAAATCGCTGTGCGGGATCGCTTGCCGGGTAGAGCGCCTTGGTGAGAGCGACTTCGGCTAGGTGATCCGGTGAATCCATTTGTCCGGTCAATTCACCGACGGTTTGTGCTTTTAAAGTGTTGAAATTGGCTTCGGGAAAAGCCGGATGCAGCTCTTCGTCGGCCAGCAACTGTGTGCCACGGTCGAAGTTTTTGGACAGCACCGTCAGGGAAAAGCTCGTGCCGGCAGTAGTGTCTGCCGCAATCTTATCTAACTCCGTGCGCAAAGCGACGCGGTTGTACGTGGTTGTGCCGAATGGGATCAGCCCTCCCGCCAAGTCGGCAACGCCCTCTTGATTTTTTGGTGCCTGCACGTCTTCATTGGAGCGGATTTCTCCGCTCACCACTATCGTGTGCGATACGGTTTCGGGCTGCACGATCAACCTGATCCCGTTCGACAGCGTCATCGCCGTCGGTGAGAGCGTTTGTTTGGGGACGCTTAAAGTAGAGAGAATCGCTTTCGCCCAGGCCGGCAGCGGTTCGTGCTTGCTGGGCACAATGGCGTTGTTTTCGGCGGCTTTACTGCCGCCCAGCCCGGCATTGACTTTGCCCAAGTTCTTCGGCACCGCATATGCTGCGACGACGCGCCGGCTGTCGAAGTACTTGCGGAAAACGCGATTGACGTCATCCTCGGTGACTCGTTTATACGCTTCGAGCAGTTCGTCGGGCGAACTGCGGCCTTGCGCGGCAACGGCTTCACTCCATTCAAAGGCAAGCTGCGAGATCGAATTCGCCTTGAATTCCGCTTGCGCGATCTGACGCTGCTTTGCGACCTCAACCAAATCGGCGGGCAAACCGGTTTTGCGGTACGCTTCCAACACCGACCGAAGCGCTGCGTCACCGGCCTCGGGTTTCGTCGTTACCGGGACGACCGCATAAGGAACGCCGATGCCGGCCTTTGCAAACGTTTCGGGATTGAAGCCGGCATACAGCACCTTGCCGGAAACGACCAAATCGTAGAATTTGCTCCGCTGACTATTGAGCACGTCACCCATGATCTGTACGGCAGCATAGTCTGGATCGCTGTATCCCGGCAACCGGTATCCGAGCGCAATAAAGGTCACCGGGAAGTCGCTTTCTTCCCGATACACCGCACTGCGCGTCGGGCGCAGCGCTACCGGCCTGCGAGGCGGCAGCCGCGCAGCCGGAATTGAGCCGAAGTACCGGCGGACCTTTGCTAGCGTCGCAGCGCCGTCAACGTCGCCGACAATCACAAACACAGCGTTGTTAGGGTGGTACCATGCCCGGTAAAAGGCTTGTAGCTGCGGGGCATTGATTTGGTGACGGAAGCTTTGAAGGGTCCCCAGCGTCTCGTTGGCATAAGGCGTTCCACCGAGCAAATTCGTCGTAACTTTCCGGAAGAGCCGATACGTCGCAATGCTGTTATCCTGCGTCACTTCATTAAGAATGGCACCACGTTCGATGTCCCAGTCTTTTTGCGACAGGATGAGACCCTGAGCGCGCGACGCTTCCAAGCGCAGGGCGATGTCTAAATATTGCGACGGTACGGTGAAATAGTACTGCGTGATGGTGCTCTGCGTATCCGCGTCCATATCGCCGCCCACTAGTTGGGAGATATCGGAGAACAGCGATTCTGAAATTGTTTTGCTTCCGCGAAACATCATGTGTTCGGTCGCGTGCGCGAGGCCCGAAATTGCTTCGTCGTTCGAACCGATCTTGTAATTAAGAACCGTCGTGACGACGGGAGCCAACGAATCATGAACGACGATGACTTTCATTCCATTGCCGAGCGTTGCGCGCGTGACTTCGGGCGCAGCCCAAACCACGCTCTCGAGGCCAAGGAACAAGGCGCCAAAGACCGCTATCCGCAACAATACTCGCAAAGTATTACCTCATGGGATGGTGAGCTGATCCGAGCTTTTCAAAAATTGACTTCTGAACCCTGCGTTGAACTCGGCGACTAAGAGCTTAGCAGCATTGCGCGCGCGCTAGGCTCTCCTTCAACCAACGCGCGCAAACCGGCATTGTCCGGTTTCTCAAGAGTCGGGTCGCCGGTAACGATTGCTTGTGCCTCGCTTTTTGCAGCCCGGTACACGTCGATGTCACGGACCAAGTCGGCAACTTTGAACTCCAGAATCCCCGACTGCGCTGTTCCGGCAAATTCACCGGGGCCCCGTAAGCGCAAGTCTTCTTCTGCAATCAGGAAGCCGTCGGTCGTAGTCGTCAACACGTTCAGACGCTCCGCGTGTTCAGCCGCGTCGGGCACGACAAGAACGCAATACGATTTTGCGGCGCCGCGACCAACGCGACCCCGAAGTTGATGCAGTTGTGCCAGGCCGTACCGGTGCGCGTCCAGCACCACCATGACGCTTGCATTGGGCACGTCAACGCCGACTTCAACAACGGTTGTGGCAATCAACACCGCAACGTCGCCGCGCACGAACCGGCCCATCACCTCTTCCTTGTCCCGCGGCGTCATGCGCCCGTGTAATAACCCGACGCTGAGGTCAGGAAACACATGGGTGCGCAGCTTCTCGGCCTCTGCAATCACACTGGTCAACGCCGGCTCCGAATCGTCGATGGCCGGAGCAACAACATAGGCTTGATGTCCGGCGGTGACATTCTTGCGGATAAACTCGTGCACGCGTACGGTACGGCTCGCGCGCACGGCGAAGGTTTCAACCGGCGTGCGCCCGGGCGGCAACTCATCAATGGTGGACACGTCCAGGTCAGCGTAGACCGATTGCGCCAACGTGCGCGGGATCGGCGTCGCAGTCATGTGCAAGGTATGCGGCGAGGTCCCTTTAGCTCGTAGCGTCGCTCGTTGTTGCACGCCAAAGCGATGTTGTTCGTCGATGATAATGAGGCCAAGCCTTGCGAAGTCGACGCCCTCGGTCAACAACGCATGGGTGCCGACGGCCAGCATCGCCTCCCCGCTGCCGATTCGCGAGACCGCAGCGGTGCGCGCGCTTGCCTTCTGACTCCCGAATACCGCTTCGACCGGTATAGCAAAGGGCACCAATAGCGGCGCAAGCTTTGCGGCATGTTGCGCCGCAAGCAACTCGGTGGGAGCCATCAACGCGGACTGGATCCCGTTGCGTGCGGCCAGCACGGCGGCCGCCGCCGCCACCAACGTCTTGCCGCTACCAACGTCACCCTGCAGCAGCCGGTTCATCGGTGTTTCCTTGGTCATGTCATTCCATATTTCGAGGATGACGCGGCGTTGTGCACCGGTCATCTCAAAGGCGATCTCGCGCCCGAAATTACCCAACAGGTCGGCCGGTAATGACATCGCCGCCGCGTGCTCCGCAGACTCACGCCGTACGCGCTTCATAGCTGCCGCGAGCGCAAGCGCAAGGAACTCGGTAAAAATGAATCGCTGGCGAGCTCTTGCCGCATCTGCCGGAGTTTTCGGAAAATGAATGTCGCGATATGCTTGTTCGATGGGAGCAAAATGGTAGCTCGCCGTTACTGCTTGGGGCAGAGGGTCTGACGCCAGCGAGAGTAGGCCTGAGAAGCTCCTTTTGATGATCTGGCGGATCTTGCGGCTGGTAAGTTCTTTGCTCGCGCTGTAGATGGGAACGAGCTCGCCGCTATAAGCCTCTGCGTCGGTTATAACCTTGTGCGTGATGACGTTCATGCTCGCGCCGGTCAAGTTTCTCCGTACCCGCCCGCGGACGAACAGCGTCATGCCGCTCTTTAGACTACCGAGCAAGTACCTGCGCCCAAACCATTTTGCGGTAAACCGTCCGCTGTGATCCTCCAGCTCCGCTTCAACAATAGCCAGGCGCGCCCGCCTCTCGCGTACGCTTACAACGGTACCAATCGCGTTTTCTTCCGATTGCACGTTTCCCAATTCGGTTACGGGCGTCACCGCTCGCAAATCGTCGTAGCGGTAAGGAAAGTGGTTCAGCAAATCGAGCGCTTCGCGTATGCGCAGCTCTTCAAATTTGGCAGCGAGTTCTTTGCCTACTCCCGGTAGCTCTGTAAGAGGCACTATCTCTCTCTAAAACCAACCTCGGTTTGCAGGCTTGCATCCAAGAGTTTTATCAACGCGTAGACGTGTTGCGTTGCCGGCACCGCTATTCCCAAACGTTGCGCCAGCTCGGCAACCGCTCCGACGATAGGATCGAATTCCAGCCGGCGCCTAGCTTCCACATCTTGCAGCATCGAAGTTTTTACATCAGCGAGTTGCGCCGAGACCGCAAGCCGCTCGTCGACGCTGATTTCCAACTCAATGCCCAGCGCGCGTGCTACCGCCATCGACTCAGCCATGAGCTGCCGGATGAGCTCCGCCGAAAGCGGGTCCTCGATCATCCTTCTGATTGTCGCGCGCGTCAAAGCGCTAACGGGATTGAGCGACACGTTGCCCAGCAGCTTGAACCAGACTGCGGAATGGATATTCCTGTCAATCTGAACGTTCAATTGCGCTCCCTCCAAAACAGCGGCGATGTCTTTGAGTCGTTGAGTTACTACACCGTCCAGTTCCCCCAACACGTAGGTTCTGCGTCCAGCCTGTTCGATGACACCGGGCTCGACGATCTTCCCGGAGGCCTGTACCACGCTGCCGATGATCTGGCGTCGATCGATGGCGGCGGCAACTTCACCCCGAGGATCGACGGTTGCTAAATGCCACTGCGGCGAGTACCAAAATGGAATGCCGTTTTGCATCGGAATGATGGTGATGGATGCATCGCGATACGGCGCCAATTGCGCACGCAATCCCCCAAGTTGGTGGGCCTTGACCGTTAAGAGAATAACGTTGGGTCGATCGAGCTGGCGTAGATCGTCGACAGCTGGAAGGGTCGTGCACCAGTCTCCAATTTGACTGCGCACCCTCAATCCAGACGTCTGAATCGCTCGGAGGTGATCGCCGCGCGCCACCAACCCCACGTCGTTACCGCCGCGCGTCAAGGCGGCGGCCACGAAGCCCCCGATCGCCCCGGCCCCGACTACCGCGAAACGCACAACGGAAATGAGGCGACGCCCAGATTCGAACTGGGGAATAGAGCTTTTGCAGAGCTCCGCCTTACCACTTGGC
>JALZBG010000188.1 GCA_030947645.1 Vulcanimicrobiota bacterium
TGTGGGAATTGCAGCGCTGGTGGTGACGGCCCTCGTTCGCAGAAGAGCAAGCGAAACCCGGTAAAGCAGCCCGCGTGTTGAAAAAGGGGTTGTGGCCTCTGCCCGTTCTGCCGACCTAACGCAAACGCTTTCCCAAGTTCCGGACGCGCCCGGGGTCTACATGATGGTGGGGGAAGAGAGCCGCATCCTCTACATCGGCAAAGCCATTTCGTTGCGCAGCCGCGTGCGCTCGTATTTTCAGGAGAGCGCCGCGCACGTTCGCCGGACGCAACTGATGGCGGAGCGCGTAGTCGATGTGCGCACCATTGTGGTCACGAACGAAATTGAAGCGCTGATCCTAGAAGCGAATCTCATTAAACGGCATCAGCCGCCCTTTAACGTCCGTTTACGCGACGATAAGCGCTACCCTTATTTAAAGGTAACGAACGAACCATTTCCGCGCGTGGTGTTCACCCGGATGGTGCGCGATGATGGAGCACGCTACTTTGGGCCGTACACCAATGCTCACGGGTTGCGCGAACTCATCGACCTCGTACGACTGGTTTTTCCGTTGCGAACATGCCGCGAACCTATCGATGGACGTCGCCGCCGGCCCTGTTTGCAATATCACATCAAGCGGTGCCTCGCGCCATGCGTGGGATACCAAAGCGAACCGGAATACGATGCCCTGATCGATGAGGTCGTGTTATTTCTCGAAGGTAAACAGGAGACACTGCTGACTCGGTTGCAACGTGAAATGGCGGAGGCCGCGCAAGAGTGCCATTTCGAAGCCGCCGCGCGCTTACGTGACCGCATTGTAGCGGTGCGCCGTATCACAGAAACTCAAAAAGTAGTGTGGCGATCCCGACTCGATATGGATTTGATCGCCTCGGCGCGGGCGCAGGGTCAGGCATGCATGCAAATCTTTATGGTGCGTGGCGGAAAGCTCATCGCTCAGGAACACTTTATCCTTGACGGTGTCTCGGACCAGAGTGACGGCGAAATCTTCTCGGAGTTTTTCAAACAGTTTTATACGGCAAGAACGGCCGGCTTGGCGGACAATGTGGCGCATTCACCGCTGGCCATCCGAGATGCGCGCGCTAATGAAGCGCCTGTGGCTATAAAGGCGCGGGCTCGTCTGCGCTCTGCCAGCGCAATACCCAAGGAGATTCTCGCGCAAGCGCTTCCGACGGATCGTACGGTGCTCGAGAGCTGGTTGACCCAAGTCAAGGGACAGCGCGTGCGCATGCTGGTCCCGCAGCGCGGTACCCGCGCAGAATATATGCGTCTGGTGCATAAAAACGCGGACCAGAATATGAAAGCGTTCTTGGCGCACCAGGAAGTGCAGGAAACGGCGCAGGCCCGCGCTCTTTCAGAGCTTGCAGCGGCGCTGGATCTTTCAGAGGTTCCTCACCGCATCGAGTGTTACGATATCTCCAACATTCAGGGAACCCACCCCGTGTCGTCGATGGTCGTCTTTGCCGAAGGCCGCGCGAAGAAGAGCGACTACCGGCGCTTTAAGATTCAGTACGATAGAGGCCCGAACGACTTTGCGATGATGCAAGAAACGCTGCGTCGGCGCTTGCGTTATTTGCGAACGGCAACCGACGCCGACATCGGAGAACAGGCCGCACCCACGAGCCAACAGTTGCAGCTAGCGAAGAAGGAGCGTTTTCACAAGAAGCCCGATTTGTTGTTGATCGACGGGGGGAAGGGGCAGCTCAGTGCCGTCGTCGAGGTCTTAGAGGAAATGGATATGGTCGGTATTCCCGTCGCCGGCCTCGCCAAGCAGCACGAATGGCTGTATTTGCCCGGTCAGTCCGAGCCCGTCGTATTACCGCCGAACTCCGCCGGCCTGCATCTGGTAATGCGTATTCGGGACGAGGCTCACCGCTTTGCAGTGACGTATCACAGAACGCGCCGGGATAATGCAATGACCCGCTCCGCGCTCGACACCCTCGAAGGGGTAGGGCCGATCCGCAAGAAGCGACTGCTCAGAACGTTCGGGTCGCTTACGGCGATTAAGAAGGCAAGCATCGATGAGATTGCGGCCGTCAAAGGGATGAATGCGAGCCTGGCGTCACGCGTAAAGTCTGCTTTAGGAGTGTAAATGCATCTACTTATCCGGCTGCTCGTCAACGCCGTCGCGTTGTATTTCATCGCGCAGTTCTTGCCCGGCTTTCACGTCGACAGCTTCACCCATGCGGTCATCGCCGCGCTCGTGCTCGGCATCGCCAACGCCATCGTGCGTCCGATCCTGTTCTTAATCAGCTTGCCGTTGGAACTCCTCACCCTGGGCCTGTTTACCTTCGTGATCAACGCGCTGGTGCTGTGGTTGGTAGCAAAGCTCGTTCCCGGCTTTCGTATCGATGGCTTTGGGCCGGCCTTCTTGGGGGCGCTGATTCTGTCGGTGATTTCTTTCGTGCTTTCTCACCTTTTTGCGGGTAACCAAACAAGACGAACCGCACAAAGCCGGTAACGGGCGGCTGGAACTAATCTGGCCGGTCGTATGTTATGATGTAGGTACGCGGGGCTGAGTTAGGTTCGACGGAACGATCCGCGGTTAGTGAAAGCAGGCGGAGTTGCGAGCACTCCTAAAACGATCGCAAGCGTTTACACGCAAATAACGAATACGCTCTGGCTGCCTAATCTAGGCTAGTCACGGGATGCGAGAGGTCGCCGGAATCAACTCGCAAACCGTCATAAGCTCCGGCTAGAATGAAGCGCCGATCCGAACTTCATTTGAAAATTAGGATCTGCTGCGAGCGAAATCCCGGTTTCGAGGAGCGCGCTCGAGTAAGTCAAATTCGAAACTGAGCCTGGAGAAAGCACTAGCCCGGCTTTTCGGACTCGGGGGGCAGTTCCCCGACAGCTCCACCAATTTTTCTTACCTCATCTTCAGCGTGTCGTGTCATCCTGAGCGTGTCGTGTCATCCTGAGCGTGTCGTGTCATCCTGAGCGTGTCGTGTCATCCTGAGCGTGTCGAAGGACGATGCAGACCTTTGGATGTAATGGAAAGCGAGCAAAATGACGATGCGTTTTCCATTTTGCAAATCAGTTTGACACTTCGACCCTTCACTCACTCGTGCTCCGACCCGCTGACTCATGGCCTAGCTGTAGCGTGACGCTTCAAACGTATCTGGAAACGCCACGGCTGCGACTTCGCGAGTGGTGTGACGCCGACATCGAACCGTGGTCGCTTTTGAATGCGGATCCTCGGGTGATGCAGTTTTTTCCAAACACCTACGACCGTGCGCGTAGCGAAACCAGCGCCGCAGTCATGCGTGAGCGACTTGAAGCGGACGGCTACGGCTTGTGGGCTGTCGAAGTCAAGGGCGGCCCGAAGTTCGTCGGGATGATTGGGTTGCAGATTGTACCGGCTGAGATGCCCTTCGCTCCTGCCATGGAAGTCGGCTGGCGGCTCGCTGTCGAGGTGTGGGGCCGGGGCTTCGCGACGGAAGGCGCTCGCGCCGCACTCGGCTTTGGCTTTGAGCGCCTGGGTCGCAAGGAGATCGTCGCACTCACAGCAGCGGCGAACCTTCGTTCTCAACGCGTCATGCAGAAACTGGCGATGTCGCACGATGAGGCCGAAAACTTTGAACACCCGGGGCTTCAGCCGAGTCATCCGTTGTGCAATCACGTGTTATACCGGCTAGGGCGGGAACGCTTTTTAACGGATGGACGTAATGCCCAGAGCTACACGATACGATGAAGCCATACCGCAGCTCCGGAGAGCCGCGGTATGGCGCATCGTAGTGGCAGATGCCGGCTGATCTTTAATGGCAGATGCATGGCGGGACGGGAGGGGGCGTGAAGCCGCCGTGACCCGAACCACCGCCGCCTCCACCGATGATGAATGGGATGATCCCTAAGAGCAACGGCAACAGACTCGCTTTACGGACGGTTCCGGCCGCAACAACGGTGTCGGC